>NZ_NEXU01000038.1:0-44674 GCF_002224105.1 Psychrobacter sp. DAB_AL32B
GTGTCATAAATATTCAGTTCTAGGAATATAGTTCTTAGTCTAGTCCAGTGTTCATCTTTGAGCATGGTACGAGGCATAGCGAACGTGATCTTTTGGTGTGAGAACTTAAAGATTAGACGTTCGCTATTTTTTTTGCCAACACTTTATCGCCAATGTTCAACACGCCCTATTGAGACCCATAAAAAAGGCCACCAATTGATGACCTTGATTATTAATACATAAGCTGTGATTTTCACTAAATAAGCTTAGAACCAGTTATAGGTTAAAGAGGTAAAGAAGTTTGTGCCATCAGTGTTATAACCCGGTAGAGTAATGTACTTTTTATTAGCAATATTATTTAAACGAGCAGTCATAGATAAATTATCAGTGAGTTTATAGTTACCGCTGATATTCAATAAACCGTAGGAATTGACCAACTGTGAATCTGTATTGGCGACATCACTATAATAATCGCCAATATATTGGTATTCAGCACGAACATCCAAGCTTGGTAAGCGGTAACCTGCATATACCATGGCTTTATGCTCAGGTCGAATAGCTAAGAAGTTACCATCTTCAAGACCGCCGCTATCGTTTTTAGCTTGCTGATAATCATAGCTACCACCAAATAAATAGCTATCAACAATCCAATCTGATGTTAAGGTAACACCCTCAATTTTAGCTTTATCAACGTTTTCACTACTACCGCCCGCATAATAGCCATTAGCATCAAATATGGAAACAAAGCCGATTAAGTCATCAACTTTATTATGATATCCAGTTAACCGTGTAGACTGGATATCTGTGTCATATTCTATAAAGGTTTCATAGTTATCGCTAGTTTCAGGTTTTAAGTTAGGATTGCCTGAATCTGGGTAGTATAAATCATTAAAAGTAGGGACGCGGAATCCCTTGGCATAGCTAGCGCCAGTACGAAGGTTTTGGTTAATATGGTACGCACCACCTAAACTGTAAGTCGTCTTACTATCGAAGTCTGAATAATCGTCGTGGCGCAAATTCGCTTGTAGATCGAATGTGTTGTTCACTAGATTATAACCAGCAAACCCACTAGTTACTTTTCTGTCAGCTGCTTCGTATACATTCAATTTTAGCTCTTGATTTAAGTGTTCAGCACCAAAAACGGCTTTGCCAATTGGTAAATTTTGAGATCTAATTAAGCTTATCTGTTGTTGGTTAGTGTTGTATCCACTACCATTTTTTAAACTCGTCTCATAGGTTGTTGACTCGTCAATACTATAGCCATAAGTGAGCTTAGTATTACTACCATTATCATCAGAATGCTCAATATAAGCACTAGCAGCACCATTGTTTTGTTCTGCAAAAGCATTTTCTAAAGCAGGAGCATTAGTAAGGTAATCATCATAAGAATCAATATCGGTTTTTGATTTTGAATAAATACCAGTGACTCCAAATTTCAAGTTATCATTAATCTTTTGGCTAAATGAAAGACTATAGTTATTACTTTTAAACCCATCATTATCTGTTTGAGAAGGTAAATTACTTGGTAGCGTCGCATTATAGCCGTCAGTTTCATTATGATTCGCTGATAAGCCTAATGTTGTCCCTTTTTCATTAGTGAACTGAGCGCTAGCGCCATATAAATACTCGTTATGTGAGCCTATGCCTGCAGTTACTGATACATTGCTTCTACCGATATTAGCCCCTTTAGTAAATACTTGAATGACACCGCCCATCGCATCGGCACCGTAAATACTGGAACCTGAGGCACCATACAGTATTTCAATACGATCGATTTGATCAGCAGGCAATAGGCTTAATGTTGCACCGCCAGCACTAATTGAGCTATAGCGTACACCATCAATAAGCACCAGTATTTGCTTGTTATCATATCCACGCATATAAAAGTTTGAGGTGGTACCAGGACCACCATTGGTGTAATGACTAATACCTGGCTGGCGTTTAATAATATCAAGTGCATTTTGACCTTGGAAACGCTTTAAGTCTTCTTTATCAATAACGCGAGTTTGTGCAATGACGTTACTGGTTTTAGTGGGCGTACGCGTGGCTGTAACGACGATTTTATCAAGCTCAACTTCTGGTAGCTCGCTATCATTCATGGCGCTGACGATATTTAGTTCACTAGTGGCAGCTGTTGTATTCATGGCAAATACGCCAAGCGTGCTTAAAATACATAACCGAAGATAGGTAGTCGAAGATGTACGTGATAAAGCCATATTTAATTCCAAATTGGTCAAATAAATAAAATACAGAAGAGAGAGCCAAGAAGTGAAAAATTACAAAAAGTAATAAATAAACTACACGTCGCCATTATCTATAAAAGTGCTCGACTTATAAACCACTTTAACCTAATTTTTATTCATCATAAGGTGAATATCTCTCAAGGTTGGCTGCTATTTATTGGTTTAACTGCTATCAGCGACTTTTACAAGGTTATTAGATAATGTTGTTGACGAGTGATGATGGTTTTTATCATCAAGATTGCTATGTCGTTTATAAAAAGTGAAAGCGTCGTAGGCATAACACGTTTCGCCATAAAAACACGCAATCAAAAGCATTGCTGTCATAAATAATTGCTATTATAGTGGCAGATTTTATCTGTTTTTCGTTATGCCATTCATAAAGCTATGAGGTTTGTTTTGTCTATTAAGCGTAATCTGAGTACTAGTTCCTCGCAATCTCCATCTTCATTAATATTATTAACTAAGACACCGCTAATGGTGATCGCATTTCTTATCGTCATGATATTAAGTGTCATCACGCCACATAGTGCGCTGGCCGCTGAAGCGAGCATACTGGGTGTGGGTGGCACAAAAACGGAAGAAGGAGCTGATACATCGATACCGGATTCATTTGGACGTGATACGCCGCGTCATACTGTACAAGGGTTTCTCAATGCGCTGGGAGAAAACGATTATCTGCTGGCGAGTAATTATTTAAATTTATCCAAGTCTGATAATCCGACTACAATCGTGCGGCAGTTTAAACAAGCGCTTGATGCGGGTGGCCGTTTTCAGCCTGATTTGCAAATTAATAATACGCCTGAAGGCAATTTAACCGATCAGCTACCGCCAAGCCAAGAAAATGTGGGTGTCATCAACGTCAGTGATAAAAGTGTACCGCTGGTACTTGAAAGAGTGGTTTCTAAGCAAGGGGAACAATACTGGCAGTTTTCTACTGATACGCTCAGCTCAATACCAGAAGTCATAGAAAATTCTGAGCCCACTTTAGTCTCTCGCTATACCATTGATTCTTTAGAAGGTAAAAAACTATTCGGCTATCAGTTGGCTGACTTGGTAGCCGCTTTGGCGATGACTATCAGCAGTTTTTTATTCACTTATATTGCCGTATGGCTACTGTATCATTTGTTAAAACTCACTTATCCTCGTGTCCGTGGTGTACCACTGCCATTGCCAGATAGAGTCATATTGCCGTTGGCTGTGGTGATTATGGCACTGATTCTATCTGAGGTGATGGTTTACGCTGGCGTGTCAGTGACCTTGCGCGAGCCGGTCAACCGCTTCGCTGAGATTGCTTCATGGGTAGCGATAACGTGGTTGTTATTACGCATTATCGACGCCTTGTTTACCCGTGCAGTGAATTTAAGCTATAAGAAAAACTATACTGAACGGGTCTCAATTTTGGGACTGCTACGCAAAATTGTCAAAGCGCTGCTGTTGATATTTGCAGTCATCGTTACCTTCGGCAATTTGGGCTTTGATTTAACGACTGGTATTGCCGCATTAGGGGTAGGTGGTTTAGCGTTAGCATTAGGTGCGCAAAAGACCATCGAAAACTTAGTAGGCAGTGTCGTGGTGGTGGCCGATTCGCCCGTACGCATCGGTGACTATTGTAAATTTGGTACTTATGAGGGTACTGTCATCGATATTGGTATTCGTTCATCGCGCGTGCGTACCTTGACCCGTACTATCGTCACCGTACCTAACGGTGATTTTTCATCGATGCAAATTGAAAACTTTACCTCGCGTGATATGTTCCGCTTTTTACATCAGCTATATATCAAACGTACGGCTGATATCGACGTTGTTTTCCAAATGGTTAAGCACTTGGATAAGTTTTTGGATGAACACGAGTTGACCAACCAAGAATGGAATCAGGTCAATATTTTAGAGTTACGTCAAGATTGCTATATTATTCAATTACAAGCCTACGTCAATGCTAGCGGTATTATTGAATTCTACGATAAGCAAAACGTGTTATTCGTTGATCTGTTAATGCAAGTTAGAAAATATGATGTAGAGCATGCCTTGCCAACACAGCAGCTTATTGTCAAGCAACCAGAACTTCTGGCTCAATTAGAACATGAAGGCGAAAGTGAGGCAGCTGACAAGAAGGCTGATCAAAAAAATGCTGCTGCTGATAAGCCGCAAGCGGTTAACTTAAGCAAAGATGTGGATACTATTGATAATGAGCAGATAATAGAGAAGCCCAAAGATACCTTAAAAAAGCACATGGTGGATAATAGATACAAACACATTCATAAAAATCGCGGTTATGCTTTAGCGAGATTAAAGTTCAAACAGGTAAAAAAGAGCTTTCGATTTCCTAAAGTAAAAAACATGTAGTGAAGTAGCCTATTATACTGGCAGAGCTTTTCTATTATTCAGCCAGCCATAATGTGACCATAGGAGTAAACTAGCAGCACTGCGATGTGGCGACCACTCTTTAGTTGCTGTCTCTAATTGCTTTGGCGTTGGGCGTTCTGCTAAGCCTAATAAATGCATCGCAGCGACTTTAATCGCTAAATCATCGACAGCGAGTACATCAGATCGCCCCAAAGAGAATAATAAATACATCTCGGCAGTCCAACGGCCAATGCCAACGACGGCAGTGAGTGTTTTAAGCACCTCGTTATCATTCATTGTGGTTAATGCTTCAAAATCGATATCATGCTCAACCAATGAGCGCGCATAACGAATTTTTTGTTTAGATAGACCTTGTGCTCGCAATATATCGTCTTCTACCTGAATAATCGTTTGCGGTGAGGTGAGGTTAGCGTCAAGCAGTTTTTTCCAAATGCTTGAAGCCGCTGCTACGGAGAGTTGTTGACCCACCATCGCTCTTAGTAGCTGCTCAAAGCCACCAGCGTTAAGTCGTAAGTCTGGTACGCCCACTTGATCGTAAATAGGAGCAAATCTTGGCTCAATAGCGATCAGTGCGTTGATGTGAAGCTTTAGCTGTTCAGTCGTTTCCATTATTTCAACGGCGTCGATGTTTTCAGCGCTTTCAATAGTCTCAATAATTTGTAAGCTCATGACAGACTTATCCTATATGATTAAAGCTATTCAACATGAATGAAGCTATTTATAGTCGATTAACCATAAAATTTATACCAGCAGAATGTTGTGACAATCGCACGTATTATATTTTGAGTTACTAGAATATAAATTCAGTATCGCTATAAAAAAAGGACTGCATTAGCGTAGTCTATTTTGATAAAGACTAATAAAACCTGATAACGCCAAAGCCTTTATTTAACATGACTTTAGTGCTAATATGTCACTTGTGATAACGATAGAGCAAGTGTGAAAATGCTAATTAAATGGCTACCAAGGTGGCTACCAGTTTGCAGGTGATATGATGACGATCAAAACAGACTTAACAACCGATACCCAAATCAAACGAGCAATCAAAGACACTATCAAAGCTGGCAAGACTATCAGTTACCCTATAGCTGGCTATACAGGCTTAGAGGTACGCATAAGACCGCATAAAGATAACCCAGACGCTACAGCCGATTTTAGACACCGTTACACCCACCCAATTACTGGCAAACGCCCTTACATGACGCTAGGACAATATCCAGCGTTAAGCCTTGCCGATGCCCGTCAATATCATAGCGACAATATGCAACTGTTAGCCAAAGATATTGATCCAATAGAACAAAGAGCGGACACCAAGCAAAAAGACATAACAGACCGCCAAAACATTTTAAACTACTTTATCAATGAATGGAGTGAAATACAAAAGAGCAAAGATTTATCCAAATCTACTATAAAAAATAATAAGGTTATATTAAAACCAATTCAGCAAAAACTAGGACATATGAAGGTTACAAACATTAGCTCCAGCGTAGTTATAAAGTTTATAACTGATATACAAAAAACTAGCCCAGTTAAAGGCCTACAAGTCAAAAGTTTATTAAAGAGCATTCTACAAATCGCTAAGGCTCATATGGTTATTGAGTACAATCCAGCCAGCGACTTGAGGGGCACATTAAAAGCTCATAAACCCAACCATTACCCATCACTAACACAGCCTAAAGAATTTGCCGAACTGCTAAAAAATATTGACCAATTAGACGATGCAAGCCAGCTACACAATAAGCACGTATTACAGCTATTAGCATTAACGTTTGTTCGAGTTGGTGACGTTTGTACGATGAAATGGACAGATATTAACTGGTTAAAAAAACAATGGGAGCTTAAGCCACAGAAAGCAGGTAACAGGGCCGACATGGTTGCCAGTATGGTTATACCACTAGCACCGCAAGCTATTACCTTATTAGAGAAAATGAAGCCGCTTACAGGTGATAGCGACTATGTATTTCATAACACTAGGCGCAAAAAAGAGCCTTACCACCATACACAAGAAATCAATAAAGTATTGAATAGTGATTTAATGAACAACGGCCAAGGTTACAAAGACATTCATAGCCCACACGGTTTTAGAAGTAGCGCAAAAACTATGCTAATGGAGCGACTAGGCTATGACGAACTGATAACCGAGCTGGCGCTAGGCCACCGCATGCTAAACGCATATGGCACAGCATACAACCGCATGACAGGCTTAGAGCAAAGAGCAGACATGATGAACGACTGGGCGAACTATCTAGACAATATAAAAGCTGGCAAGTTTGATAACGTGATCCGTGCAGACTTCAAGAAAGCAGACAAACAAAAACACGGCTAAAGCCAAGTAGCAGACAGATTAACCAGTTTTGATAGCTTACGGGCTGTCATACCGAATGCAAGGCTAGGACTAATTACCCGAACTGCTACCGTTTCATGCCTTAGGTAGCTTGCCTTGCACCTTTTTTATTAAGGTATGAATGACAAGTAAGGCATGATTATGAGTGACAAGAAATATAATTTAAAGATTTTATCTCAGGTAATTGCTGACAGTGAAAGAACACCTATAGGCATACGCCTTGTATTAGACACTGAAAGAAAAGAAGAGTTATTTAGGTATATCTTACATGAAAGAACCCAGTTTCATGGTCACTTAAGAGATTTAGTGAAAGAAAAGGGCTTGCCTATTAAGCCAGCCTTAAACGAATTTACCGCTTTAAGGCTAGAAGTATTAAGGTTATTTTTTGAGTTATACGCTACAAATAACTATGACGATGAAGAAGAGAACTTCTTAGAAGTTATAAAAAACAAATTAATGGGCAGTTACTATAATGAATTAGATCAAAATATTGAACAAAACAAACATACCAGCGCAAAACAGATCACCTACACCGCTATATTATTAACCTTTGCTGAAATATATTTAATTTTAGGAGAAGAGCATCACTTTATGAACTATATTCTTGGCTCAGGTAATGCGCTTGGAGTTGTAGTAGCAAATCATAGCTATGTATCTTACGAGGAGTTAGAAAAACGTAAACCTACGCCTATACAAAGGCATACTGATGAGAAAAAAGAGATAGCAATCCCCTTAGCAAAAAGGATATGGAGTTATGATAAAGATACAAATCTGTTAATGCGCATACAAGTGGCGGCCTTAGTAGTTGATCTGCTACCTCATTTAGGATTAACAATACCTCAAGTTGATAACTGGCTTAAGAAATCCGGTGAAGTACCGCCAGGCATTTTGAAAAAGTATGCAATCCAAGACTATGGCAACACACGCAATGAAAACAAGTTACGCACACAATTAATATCAAAAATACTTAGCGAGTTAAGCCCAATTGATTGTAGAAGTTTGTAACCAAAGACCCCTAAATTCTAGGATTACCCCCTAAGTTCTAGAATACCTATCTACCGCCTTATCTATCATAATCCTAATATGGCACCTGTTACTAATCATTAACTAACAGGTGATCTTATGACCCATACCAATGCAACCATCAATGACAGCAACCAAGCTAGAGATGAGCAACCAACCCCACTAAACCCTCAAGGCTATTCACGTATTCAGCCTACAGCTGAACTTATCGGACTTCATCACCAAACGCTAAGACGCTGGTGGAAAGCAAGTAAATTCCCAAAACCTATCAATGTAAACGGTATTCCAATGTTTAGGAATGCTGACCTATTGCTATGGCTCGAAAATCACACTTCAACTGCTAGCGAGGTGTAGATCATGACGACTACAGCCACCGCCCCAGTGACTAATGAGCAAGCCCCTAAAACTCAATTAGAGATTGTTAAAGCGCACCTGATGACCGGGGCAACAATCACCACATGGGACGCTTACCGCCTTTATCAAATAACTTGTTTGGCTCAACGCATACATGATCTAAGAACCGCAGGGCTAACCATTCAAAGCGAAATAGTTACGCACAACGACAAGCGTTTTTCGGTCTATTGGCTCGATGAAGCAACCTTACTTGATATGCAGTCAATCACTGATGCTGAGGGTATTTAATCATGCTTACTATCTCAAACAGCGCCATAGGTATGAAAGACGGGCTTTACTCACTCAATGAACTACATAGAGCCAGTGGCAGTAATAAGAAGCACCAAGCCAGTAACTTTATGCGGTTAGAAGCCACAAAGGGTTTAATTGATGAAATAGAGCGTTCCTCAGATATGAGTAACGGAACAAATTCAATAGCTTACAAAGTCATTCAAGGTGGTGAGTCACAACAGCAAGGCACCTTTGTATGCCGTGAGCTTGTTTATAGTTATGCGATGTGGATTAGCCCACGCTTTCAACTAATGGTTATACGTGCCTTTGACTCAATTGCCAATCAGCAACAGAAACTTAGCCAACGACTTAATGGCTTATGCCGTGACTTAAGCGCGGTTGATGCTGGACTCACTATAGCAGGGCGTTTTCTTTGCATTGGCGGTAAGCAGATCAAGCCGCAGATACAGCAAGATATTAATAGCACCCTTAAGCAGATGCAACCCAGCCTTGAACTTGTAGGAGGTGCTGACAGTGGAAAGCAATAACGACATCTTAGAACCGCGCCTAGTGGCAGTAGATAGCTATTACTTGTCTGTCATCGATGACCGCATACAAGACCTATCAAACGATGCTGAGAGCCTAGCAATGGCGCTCAATGCGATCAATACCGACGATGACGTAAGCAAGGGCGTGATAGTCGCCGTAAGGTCTGCCTTGCTTGCCAATAGTGAGTTGGGAAGCATCGTGAGCGAAATGATGAGCGGACTTATATTGCTACCTGAAATGGAGGTTACGCGCCATGAGTAGTAGTGACTTAGTAAACGAGGTGATGGATAGGCTAAAAGAACAGGGCTTTTTGATGATACCTGATGGCTTTATTGACCAGTTAATCATTACCTTGCACGCCAATGTGACCCTGATTAACACCATGACAGAAATTGCAGAGATTGAGAACAAAATGCAAAACCTGTCAATGATACCCAAAATTAATAGGCAAGTAGAGTCACTAAAAAACCTATCGAAAAATATAGCAGAAATCGCTTTTAACGTGGAGGACGTAAGAGATGAGCAACGATAACAAAATCAATCTAAAAGGCCGCCACGGGGCAAATTCGAGTCTAAGTGACATGAATTCGAGCTTTAGTAGCAGCATTATAAATATGTTCGCTAAAGCAAAGCAGCCCACTAAATATCAGACAATAATGACGCATATAAAAAATGATGTAACAAGGGTGGTTACCCATTTATTTGATTTTAGCGATAGTGAAAAACAAGACTTTACAAGTCATGCTAACAAGCGTTACTATGTAGATCTCTCAAAAAACGTTAGCGGACAAGCCAGCCGTAACTTATTGGCTTTTTTTGTGCCTGATAATAGCGCAGCCTCTCAAGCTGTTACTATGCAATCAAGCACCACCCTAAGAGCGCACTTAAGCGTATCAAGGGGGCATTCCCTCATATCTATAGCAAGTCACTTGCTAACCGACTATGACGGGTTGACGCTGCAAAATAAAAGAGCCGAAAGGCGAATATGCAGGGCGGTTACTAACGTTACCGAGAGTAAGACCCGTCACCCTATACTTTTACCGTATAGCGTGGCATTAACTCAAAAAACGTTAGGAGCTATCCATCATGGGTAATTCAGTTCGTACGACCTCTAAAAGCACCACCACCCCAAAATTCATACCGGCAGCCAGTCAAACGACCTTTGATATTGGTGATGTTGTGCTGTGCCCGTCATTAAGCAGTTATCCTTTTCTGTTGGAGCGTGACCCATACGGCAATCGTAACGTATTGGCGCTCGAGTTCGACGGTAGCTATTTCTACTATGACGTTAAAGGCTTTTTTGTCAGCGCTAATGATAGTGAAACGGGTGACTTCCAACCAAGCCTCTACCACAACACACCCTCTAATCAGCTAGCAATCGATACCTTATACGGTAATACCCCAACTATCCCATCAAGCCAGCGTAAAGTAATCGACGCCACCGAAGCAGATGATAACGAGGTTGTCTTAATATCGCCTTGCATGTTGTCTGATACCGCTTGTGACGTTTCTGGCGCTGCTGAGGTCATGTACGATATTGGTCAGCTACTCAACCTAATCTATAGAGAGGACATCTCCTCTAATCAAGTTAAGTCAATGGCGCGCCTTGTGCACGATACTACTGATAGATGGCATAGCATTCTTAACCACCGACTTGATACGCTCAATAAACCATTAGAACAAACTGGTTTTGGCAAGGTAGAGGGTTAAGAATATGAAAACTATCAATCAGTTAAGACAAGAGTATATCGATACCAAGACAGGCGAACAAATCCACCTAGGCTGGATCGATGCCTTATTCACTACTATCAAAGATGATCTTAAGAGTGGTGATATTCACAAAGCGCAAAAACTTGCCGACCTTGGACAATACTTAGCCCAAGACCTTCAGCATTATTCAGAGGACGAACTGGCACAGCTACTTGCTGACAAGGAGGGTTCTCTATGAAGACCTTCCCGCAGCCTAAACGTAACCGTAGTCATGCCAAGCGTAAGAATCATTACCAAAAGTATCAGTCTGCGCGTAAGCCCACCAAGCCAAGTCGCAAGGAAATAAGCGAGCAGGGAGGGGAAAATGACTACCACACCGCGTAAAAAGAACGCACACAAAAAAGCCCGAGCGATAAGCTCAGGCTTTTTGAGAGCGATAAATACTTTCGTGCTAACTCCACGGCAAGGACTAGCAGACAAGCGAACATCATTCAAAACAGTGGTTAGAAACCACGAGAATGATCATAGCATACCTGCTTACGAATTGGCATCCCTCCAAGTACATCGTCGAATGATGGATTATTGCTATCTGAACGAAAAGCCACTGCCGAGTGATGTTGATGAAATCGCATTACTAGTAAGTATGCGTTCGCATAGCGATAGCATTGCGGTCGTATTGCGTTACTTCTTTGAGCTTACAGAAGATGATTGTATCAACGACCGTTGTGACAGAGAGGTTAGCAAGCAAAATAGCATCTTGGGGGTAAAAAATGAAGTCACACAGTTTTTACGTTCACGACGCTGAAAAGCATGGCGTAGAGAAAGCAGTAATTCTCTATAACTTGCGATTTTGGTTAGAAAAAAATCAGGCAAGCAATAAGAATTTGCATGACGGTTACTACTGGACTTACAACTCAGCTCAAGCATTTACGGTGCTATTTCCTTACTACACAGCAAGCAAGGTAAATAGGTTGTTAAAGCAGATGGAAAATGACGGATTAATACTGTCAGGTAACTACAACAAAGCTGGTTATGACCGGACCAAATGGTACTCAATGCCTAATTTTTGCGTTGCAGCCCTTGATAACAGCCATTTTTCATTATTGCAAAATGCAATTTTCACTTCTGCAAAATGGATATTTCAATATTGCAAAATGGATATTGCAGAATTGCAAAATGCATTCTTCAAAAGTGCAAGACCTATACCAGATATAAACACAGATGGTAAACCAGATATAAACACAGATTCTAATGGCGTGATTGAGTTTGATGATTTCTGGAATGCTTACGGTAAAAAAGTCGATACAGCTAAGTGCAAAACCAAATGGTCAAAACTAACTCATGAGCAGCACAAAGAGATCATGGCTAATGTCTTTGATTATGTGGCAGCTAACAGCGACAAGCAGTATCGAAAAAACCCACTTACTTACTTAAACGGTCAGTGTTGGTTAGATGAAATTATCGAGCGTCAACCACAGCCAACCAATACGCAGGTACCAAATTATGCAAACACACAACCAAGGCAATCAGGATCAAGAAGTTTCGATGACATGCTTGATGCACAGCTCGCAGAAGAAGAAGGGGGATGGCATGAATACACAGTTAACTAAAGGCGATATAGCGAGTTTGTTTAAGGGTTGGAAGCGTTTATTTAGAACAAAAATGAAAGATGAAGATTGGGATATTGAGACAGTGACTGTTTGGTATATCGCACTGAACGACTTAGCAACTACCCCTGATGAATTTATGACAGCCAAACGAAAAACCTTATCGATGACATGGCCACCAACAGCACCAGCCGACTTTTTAGAATTAGCCAGAGGTGCAGTAACAGAGAATTACCCTGATATGCGTCAAGCGTATCTCGATGCAGCGAATCAGCGCACAGATTGCCCAATTGCTTATGAGACAGCTAGACGAGTGGGATTCGGTCAAATGCGAGAAGGTTATGAGTACATAACTTATCCATTGTGGCAAAAGCATTATCAAGAAGTAATACAAGCTCACTCACAAGGCGCAGAGTTTAAAAAGCCACAAGTACTGCAAATTACAAATGAAGGCGCAGAGGTAGCTATTGTTAGTCCAGTCAGTAGCGAATACTTAGCCAACCTCAAGGCACTGTTAGCGGGTGACACGAAATGATTATTACAAACGGTATTCAAGCAGAGAAATCCATTCTGAATAGTTTTCTTGGTTTTGATGGTGATTTTGATGTGACCAGTGACTTACTGACAGTTGATGACTTTCAAGCTATTAGGCATCAATATATTTACCAAGCAGTTGCAGACCTTGCAGCAGAAAACAAGCCTTACGATTTAGTCATGGTTAGTGATTTGATGGCTGAGCGCGGTCAGATTGGTGATGATAAATGCCCATCAGGTTATTTTGCTCAATTATTCGATATGCCTAGAGCAAGCCCTAGAAGCCTACGCAGTCATGCAGAACTTATAAAAGCTAGCTCATTACGCAGGCGGTCGATAAACGCCTTAAAGCAAGGTTTGTACAGCTTAGAAGATGCAGAAAGTAAGACGAATGACGTTAATAACAAGATATTGAGCGCATTGGCTAATTTAGAGGGATCAGTTGATGAAAAAGAAATATTTGATATTGACGACATGATAGATGGGTTGGTTGAGCGTATTCAGTCAGCTAATGATGGAGTCAAGCTTTACATTGATACTGGATTCCCTGAGCTTGATAACTTGATGAGATTAAAGGCTGGTAATTTGTGCATCGTGGCAGCGCGTCCAAGTCAAGGCAAGTCATTGCTCGCTATGAATATGCAGACACACTTAGCGAAATATCAAGATGGCGTATCGGTATTCTTTAGCATTGAGATGGACGAGGCAGACTTAACCAACCGAATGTTCGCGGCTGAGATTGGTGTACCGATTGACAGATTGATAGCAGGGCAGATGAATGAAGATGAGCAAGCAAGGTTTCAGAAGGTGATTACTGCTAGAGCGCAAATGAAGATCAAGATTGTACGCAAGACAGGTTTGACCGTTTCACATATCAGAACGCACATGAATAAATTAAAGCGTGAGTACGGCAAGATTGGCTCAGTCTGCATTGACTACCTACAGTTGATGGACGGCTTGAACGGCGATGACTCCGTTAAAAAGATAGGTGCTACCACTCAGGCACTGAAAGCGATGGGCGCTGAGTTTGAATGTCCAATTATCTTACTATCACAGTTAAACAGGGCGGTAGAGAGTAGGCCGAATAAGCGACCAGTATTAAGTGACTTACGTGACAGTGGCTCAATAGAGCAGGACGCAGACCAAGTGCTATTTATTTACCGCGATGATTATTACAAGAAAAAAGATGGTAGCACTGAGCTGGACGGTATGGCTGAGATCATAGTGGCTAAGAATAGAAACGGTGGCACCAATACAGTTAGATTGGCTTTTGAGGGGCATATGGGGCGTTTTAGTAATCACATGCCATATCACGATAGTTTTAATGATGTGCCGGAATACGGGAAGAAGGCGTGAAAAAACGACAACAGATATGGATTAACTGAGGTGAAGAAATGAGCGACATAATCGACAGAGATGTGAAGGTAAGGTTAGCATCGTGGGCCGTTTGGACTCGTAACATCGGCAAGGGTCAAGGTTATTCTAGTCCAGCGCAAATGCTAATAAACTGCGCGCCTTTTTGTGACAGCGAAGTAAAACGCTATGCTAGGTATCAGCAGGTTGAGCATATAAGCGACGAAGAAGCGCTGGAGGTAGAGCGAGCTATGGCAACGCTTAAACGCTACTCAGCGCGATTAGACGTAGCATTAGGACATATGTTAGAGCATGAGCTCGACGATGATAATTTGCTAATCTGCGTGTTGATGTATGCCGTATTGGTTAGGCATTATCGATATGATGAATCGTTTAGTCGTATTGCTAGAGATTTGACCAAGGCTTTGGGTAAAAAGATAACGGATGTAAGAGTAAAGGCGATCATGGAGCGCGGAGCGGGCTTTATTGAAGCCCTATTAATGTCTTGACAGCTCATTGAGCTATGTAGTAATATCCTTTTATGCTCCGCATTTTATGTGTTGAGCCAACCTATTCAGGCCCTATCTTCATTGATGGGGCTTTTTTATTGCCTACCATTTTATGCTCGATATGTGATTATCCATATCGGGCTTTTTTATTGTCTAAATTTTGGCAGAGATGCTATGTGCAAAATATCAAATGCAGAAGTATTCAACCGTTGGAAGTTTGCAGAGAAGCAGGCAGCCAGAAACTACTGGTTTAACTTTTTGAATACGCGTGCCAATTATGGCGATAAAGATGCAGACCAGTACGTTAATACGATACTTATTCATATGAACAACGACTACTCGAATATAAAGGTTAGTGTCAGTAATAACACTATCTTTGTAACCGACACTAAGGATGGTGAGTCTTTAGCAATTAACCCTGATGATTGGGCTTTGATTAAAGAGACTATAGATCAGCAAATCGCGGATGGTTGTTTAGAGGTCTAACTTAAAACACTTTTGCCCCGCCTTGATTGGTCCGGGCATTTTTTATATGAGGTAACAAGCGATGGCACTCAAAGCGCTAAAGCCAAGACTGGACGAGATGAATAAGATGGGCCTTGATACTCATCAGCCAAAGTCTAAATGGGGACATGGACGAGGTGGAAGACCTTGGCGTAGATTGAAAGATAAGATACTTCTACGTGATAAGCACACCTGTCAGTCATGTCATCGCGTCGGTGGTGAGCTTGAGCTTGACCATATCGTTAATGTTGCCGTTGGTGGTACTGATGATGAAAGTAATTTGCAGATTCTATGTACTGAATGCCATCAGGTTAAAACCTTGGATGAAAGTAAGGCAGGGGGGAGGTAATTTTATTTTCCTCTGTAGGGCACAGGACACCACACACCATCTCATTTATAAAAAAATTCTGTCTTTACCGAATATGTTAAAGCCTACCAAGAAAAGTTAAAGGAGGTTCTGATGGCGCTCACACTAAAAAAAAGATTATACGCTGACGCTATCATGGACGGTGAAACTAAAGCCGAAGCTGCTATGACAGCAGGTTACTCAAAGGCTACAGCCTCACAAGCAGGCTCAAGATTATTCAAAGACGAAGATGTTATTCAGTATATCGAAGCTAAGACTTTGGAGCGTGAACAAGTAGAAGCTGGCACCGTGCATGTTAAAAAAAACGTGGTTGATCCTAAAGAGAAGTTACTGGAATTATTAAACGACCCAGACCCAAAGATTTCACTAAGTGCAGCCAGTACGCTGATGCCATATATGTACGCAAGAATTGCACCGGCCGGTAAAAAAGTTGGTGAGAAAGAGCGGGCAATCAAGGCAACAAAAACTGGTAGGTTTTCAACACTCAGTCAGCAGTCGGACAAAATGCAATAAGGATTGGTAATGTCTATCTTCCCAAATCATTACGCTATAAATTTTTACATCTTTAGAACCAAAGAGCAGTTTGGTCGCCGCATACTTTCACAAGTTCCAAGCATTGGCGATATTTTAGTTTTCAAAGATAAGCGCTATAGAGTGCATACACTTGAATGGTGCTTAGATGAAGATGCAACAAACAATGAATATCAGGCGCTGATCAACATCGAGATGATAAAACAACCACCTATACACACTATGTAGTCAAATATTAATAATAAATCAAGCCGTCCTTAATGGGCGGTTTTTTATGGGCGAAGATAAATGATTACTGAATGGACAACGGCGCTACCTGATTGGGAAAAGCGCATAGTCCAAAAAGAATCACTACTGCCTTGTGCTCCACTCAATCAAGAAGTTGCAGACATTGCATTAAGGGTTTTTAACAGCCTTGTCCTGGTCGATGTTATTGGCAAACCCACATTGGGTGAAGCATCACTCAAATGGTCATCAGATTTTGTAGCGTCTATCTTTGGTGCGTATGACCCTGAAACCGGCATTCGCATGATTACCGAGTTCATGCTTCTCATTGCCAAGAAGAACGCTAAGTCCACATTGGCAGCCGGCATCATGATGACCGCGCTTATCTTGAATGAAAGACACAGTGCTGATTTAGTGATTATTGCACCAACCAAAGAGGTTGCTAGTAACTCATTCAATCCAGCGCGCGACATGATTGCTGCTGACCCTGAATTGTCAGCTATGTTCAACGTAAGTGAGCATACAAGAACGATTACCCACTTAGGTACTAATGCAAAGCTAAAGGTTATTGCTGCTGAATCAGAGGCGTTAGCAGGTATCAAGGCATCTTATATCTTGGTTGATGAATTATGGTTATTTGGCAAACGTGCTAATGCAGGCTCAATGCTGCGTGAGGCTACCGGTGGTCTTGCATCGAGACCAGAGGGTTTTGTCATATATCTAACAACCATGCCTGATGAACCACCAACAGGCGCGATGAAGCAGAAGCTTGACTATGCTAGGTCAGTACGTGATGGCAAGGTTGATGACCCGCAGTTCCTAGGCTTGCTTTATGAGTTCCCTCAAAAGTACCTAGATGATGAGCTCTATCTCAAGCAAGAGAATTGGTACATAACAAACCCTAATATGGGTGCCTCAGTTAACGAGAAGTACATTGAGCGTGAGTTCAAGAAAGCATCTGACGAGGGCAAAGAAGAGCTGCAGGACTTCACAGCCAAGCATTTAAACGTTCAAATCGGCGTATCAATGCGAGCTAATAGATGGGCAGCCAGTGAATTTTGGGAGAAGGCAGCAGCGCCAACACCATTCACTCTAGAGCAGCTTATAGAAGCATCAGAAGTTATTACGATGGGTGTCGATGGCGGCGGTCTTGACGACTTATTAGGTATGGCAGTTGTTGGCCGTCTGCCCGTGGTTATCCGTGAATATGAAGACAGGGTAAGCAAGCAAAAGGTACAAGTAAAACCGTGGTGGGTATGGACGCGCGCATGGTGTCATGAGATTGCACTTGAAAGGCGCAAATCTATTGCTGATACGCTACGTGACTTTGAGAAGCAAGGCGACTTGTCTATCGTTAAAAACATAGGCGATGAAACTGATGAGCTCGCCAAGATTGCCAAGCAAATATTTGATAGTGGCAAGTTGGATAAAATCGGACTTGATCCGCTAGGTATTGGCGCATTGCTTGACGAGCTAGTAATGATAGGCATACCAGACGATAAGCTCATAGGCGTAACGCAGGGCTTTAAAATGTCAGGCTATATCAAGACTACTGAGAACAAGATTGCGCGTAAAGACATGCTTCACGCTAGTCAGCCAATCATGGGTTGGTCAGTTGGTAACTGCCGAACAGTCGTCAGGGGTAGCGGCACGATGCTATCAAAAGCTGAATCTGGTACCGCTAAGATTGACCCCGTTATCGGGATGCTAAACGCCGTCGCACTGATGAGCCAAAATCCTGAAGCGCCGAACACTGATGGGCCTACTTTGCATTTTATTTGAAAATTGTTGATATATCCAATCTAGCCTCCAATATAAGTAGCAGCATTTAAAATTTAAACGGAGGCTTTATGAATACTGCGTTACAGCAAATTAACAATCAGTTTATCAAACTAACCTGTATTGAAGACGGTATGGATTATATTGCATATATTAGGGTGGGTAGCGTAACAGGCGTTTTAGATCATGGCAGTCGACGCGTTATTATTACCTCGGACAGAACTTACTACACTAGAGATAGCTTTAGTGTGATTAATAATAAATTTAGTATGGTAATAAATTAAAAGTAAATCAGTCCACTAAACCCACCAATCGGTGGGTTTTTTGCATCTAGGATTTGATTATGCGGTAAGCCTCTTGAAAAAGTTTAGCGAGCTTTGCAATGGTACGTATAGAGCACCTTTACCACCACCCAAACCATTACATAATCCAAATCTGTGAGCAGATATTATGACTAGAAAAGTACCTACTGATAACGACATATCAGATAGAGATATTAAGATTATTGCTAAGGATTACGGCTTTGAGCCGCAGATACAACCTGACGGCTCAGTCGACCTTGACTCTAATATCTATTTATTTGCTAGAGCTATGATTAAAGAGTTTGAGCAAGTGGAGTTACTTAAAAGAAAAGAAATTAGCAAGCAAAATGACATTCTAAGTCAGCAGGTTATAGCGCTTAAGCAAGGTTTTAATATCAAGTAACACAACCCAAATAAATAACCAAGACCGCCAAATAGGCGGTTTTATTTTGTCCAAATTTTATAACGAGAAACGATATGACTAAGGCTTATAGCACGCTCAAGGTTAAGTCCGTCACCGAAGACGGTGAGAAACGAACGATTACCGGCATCGCGTCTACTCCGCGTCTTGATAGAGACGGTGACACGCTGAGTATGTCTGGTGGCGAGTACACATTGCCTTTCCCTTTTATGTGGCAGCACGATCATTGTCAGCCGGTTGGTGAGGTTGTCGATGTCACTGTGTACGAGGATCAGATAGAGGTGGTAATGGAAGTCGCCGTCATTAGAGAAGAAGGCAAGCTCAAAGACCGCATCGATGAAGCTTGGCACTCTCTTAAGAATGGCTTGGTTAAGGGCTTATCTATCGGCTTTGGTGTTGTGGATTACGAATGGATTAACGATGGTGCCGGTATGAACATCATGAAGTGGGATTGGTATGAATTGTCCGCTGTGACGGTTGGTGCCAATCCTGATGCTGTAATCACCAGCGTGAAAAGTATCAAGCAGGCGTTCTTAGACGCTGAGAACCCTAACGCCAATCGTCGCGTCAAAACAAGAGCCTCGCAAAACAAAACCACCGTCTCTACAGCGAGAAACACGTTGGCAAAGACATCTAAACGAAGCATTTCTTTGGTTAACCGTAAAAAAAGCGGTATATCACTAATATCTGGAGATAAATTATGAACTGGGCTAAACAACGCGCGCAACTAATTGCGACCATCAAGTCTAAGAAAGGTAAGATTAAGCGTATCATTGCGAAGGCTGCCAAAGAAAACGAGACGCCGGACGAAGAGGCTGAAGAAGAGATTGAGGTTCTTGAAGAAGAAATCGTAATCTTAGAAACCAACCTAGAGCGCATCGAGGAAATCTTAGAAGACATCCTTGATGCTGCCGATGAAGCTGCTGAGGTTATCGTTGAGAATGACGAAGAAATCGAAGAGCTTCTGATGGAAGATGAAGACCCAGACGAAGAAGAGGAGAAAGGTAGTCGCCGCCGTCGTCGCCGCTCTTCTGAAAAGAATTACGTCAGCGTCAAACCTAACCATGCCAAAAAAGGTATTGCGTTTGCACAGTTCGCCAAAGCAAAGGCAATCTCTATTCTTAATCAGCGCAAAGGTAATTACGTCAACCCGCTAGAAATCGCCAAGTCGCAAGGCATGGACCCGCGTGTTATTAAAGCCTTGAAGAAAGCAGTGGTGCTAGATACCTCTAACTCAAGCTCTTTAGTGGTACAAAATACAATGGCTGATGAATTTGTCAGCTTACTGAGAGCGCAAACGGTCGTTGATAAGATTGCAGAAGGTATGCGTTCGGCGCCGTTTAATACTACTGTTGCAGGTTTGGCAACTGGCTCAACCGCTGCATGGGTTGGCGAAGGTGAAAAGAAACCCGCTACTAACCCAACCTTTCTAGATATTGAGATCAAGCATCATAAACTAGCTGGTATCGTTGTTATGACGGAAGAGTTGCTGCGATTAGCAACACCAAGCGCTGATAAGATGATGTTGGATGACTTGGTTGAAGCCTCAGTCGCTTTGATTGATACAACTTTCTTGGATGATTTGCCACAAACAGCTAACCGCCCAGCGGGTATCTTGAACGGCGCTCCTAAAGTTGTGGCAACGGGTATCACTGTCGATACTTATGGCGCTGACCTTGCAGCCCTACGTCGTCAGTTTATTAGTAACGGCTTATCGCTCAGCGGCGCTCACTACATCATGAGTGAAACTCGTGCTAGTGACCTCGGTGAGCTGCGTGATGCCCTTGGTAACCCGTACTATCGCGGTATGGATGCCCCACTTGGTGAGAAAACACTGGGCGGCTTACCAGTTATTGAGTCTGAAACATCAGCGGATGTTATTGCTTTGGTTAAACCGTCTGAGATTTACTTGGCTGATGACGGCGAAGTCCAGATTGATTACAGCGACCAAGCAACCATTGATATGGGCGCATCGACGCTAGTGAACTTGTTCCAAGAGAACAAAATCGCTATTCGTGCTGAGCGTTATATCACGTGGGCAAAACGCCGCGTAGCAGCTGCTGCTTATATTGACTACTCATTAATCCCATAATCCTAAACATCGTTTAGCTTAAGACTGATTAAACCCCAACCATGTGTTGGGGTTTTTTTATGAGTAGGTATTGGTAGTGGTAGCGTCCTCCATTCACTATCAGTACCTACTCCTAAAAAACACGAGGTCACTATGAAAATTAAATACATTAAAGATGCACCCAATGGTCCTGCTGGCAGCAATGATGATGTCACAGATTTTGAAGGCAATATTTTGATATTAACGGGCTATGCTGAATTAGCAGAAGTTGACAAGCCAAAACCTAAAGCTAAGACAAAACCTAAAACCAAAACTGACAGCGAGTAATTACTATGGGCATGTTTGACTGGTTAACCGGTAAGAAATCTACAAACAACGCCCAACCTGTTAGTGGCGGCGATGCTTGGCGAACGATACATGAGCCCACAATGGGTGCATGGCAGCGTAATGAAGAGATTGAGATTAGCAAGAATGATCAGATGCGGCACCATGCTATTTTTGCTTGTGTTTCACTTATCACCCGCGACATTGGAAAGTTAAAACTAAAAACCAAAAAGAAGTCAGAAGGTGTTTGGCAAGAACATGCAAGCCGCATGAATGCGCTTATGAACAAGCCTAATCACTATCAAAACACACAGCAGTTCTTTGAGGCGTGGGCGACCAGTAAGGCTACCAGCGGCAACACTTACGTTTGGAAGATTCGTAACTTGTATGGTCAGCTATGGCGATTGGTTGTACTTGACCCTGAGCGCGTCAAAGTGTTGGTAGATAATGAGGGTAATGTCTTTTACCAAGTACGCCGTGAACGTCTATTTGACCTCGATGAAGACTTAATGATACCCGCGTCTGAAATCATACATGACCGATTCAATTGCTTTTATCACCACTTAGTCGGCTTATCGCCAATCACAGCTTGCGCACTATCAGCCGCTCAAGGCATTAGTATTCAGCGTAACGCACAGGCATTTTTTGCTAATGCATCGCGCCCATCGGGAATCTTGGTCACACCGGGGTCAATCAGCCCAGAAAAATCAAAAGAAATGAGTAAACAATGGAACGAAAATTACTCTGGTACCGGAACAGGTAAAACAGCAGTGTTGGGCGACGGCGTGACTTACGTTCCTGTCTCAGTTGCTGCCAACGACGCGCAACTAGTAGAGCAGTTAAAGTTATCTGGTGAGATTGTTTGTACAGCTTTCGGTGTGCCTGCCTTTAAAATCGGGCTTGCGCCGTTACCCGGTGGCAAAGTTAGCGATCATAACGATATCTATTACAGCGACTGTTTGCAGCACTATATCGAAAGCATAGAGACGCTTCTCAATGACCATCTTGAATTGGAAGAAGGTGTTGAGGCTGAGTTTTGTCTTGATGCTTTATTACGAATGGATGCTGGAAGTCAGATGGATTACTTAGATAAAGGCGTTAAGGGCGCAATACTTTCACCAAATGAAGCGCGCGCCAAGCTGGGTTATATGCCAGTTGCTGGCGGTGAAAGCCCAATGATACAACAGCAGAACTTCAGCCTTGCTGCCATTGCTAAACGCGATACCAGTGAAGATCCGTTTTCTAAAACACCGGTCCCTGCTGAAGCAGACGACCAACCACAAGGAGACGGCGATGACTTGGGTAACGCTTGAAGAAGCAAAGTACCATCTGCGCTATGACGATGATAGTAACGACCCAATGCTAGTCGCTTATATCGCTGCCGCTGAGGCTACTATTAATCGATACATAACAGATAAGGTCACAGCTGCTGCGACTCCTGATATTAAGGTCGCAGCCCTACTGCTAGTTGGTTACTACGATTACCATCGCAACATGGATAAAGATATGCCTAGTGATGGTAACTATTTACCAGCACCCGTACGGGCTTTGTTATGGCCTTATCGCCAACCAACAGTAGAGTGAGGCGTGATATGGCGTGCAAAGGTTGTGAAGAAAGACGTGAATGGATAAGGAAGCAAAAAGATGAAGCAAAACGACGAGCAAAGCTGCTGCTGCAAAGACTTACTGCCGCTGATGACAAAGATAGTAGAACAAAATAGCATTTTAATTGAGCAGTCAGCAAATAAAGAGCAAGTCATTATGCAGCTAGTCGAGCAAATAGACGGTTCATTGGCTGAGTTATCCGAAAATATGCAGGAATATGACGAGCCAGGCGGTTCAACTTTCTTAGATGGGTGATTGATATGTCAGTACGAGCCGGACAACTAAGACACCGCGTCACTATTGAAAAATACGTAAAAGGTGGGCGTGATGATGACGGCTTTGAATTACCGTCACAGTGGATTGAGCATGGCAAGCTATGGGCAAAGGTCACGCCATTATCATCCAAAGACTTGTTAAGCGCGCAGGCTGAGCAATCAGAGGTCACAGCTCGCATGATGGTGCGCTATAACACTGAGATTGATACAACTATGCGTGTAATTTGGAAGGGTCGGACGTTTGCTATTGATAGCGAGGGATTGGACGACAACGAAGACGGTATGACTTACACAACTTTCAACCTAAGTAGCGGTATTGAGAATCATAAGGACTAGTCATGGCAAACGAAATAGAGGGGCTTGATGAGGTCATCGCTCGTATGCGTACGCTAGGTGAGCCTCGTAAGGTTAAGAATGCCGCTACTCGTTCAGCTCGAAAAGCAATGAATATTGTCAGAAAAGCAGCCATTGAGAGCGCCAAAGGGTTAGATGATAAAGACAGCTCAAACAGAATATGGAAAAACATCATAACGAAGCCTAGTAAAACTAAGGGTTACGGTTATTTGATGATGCGAGTTGGCGTTAAGGGCGGCGCTAGGAAATACCCAAACACTGCACCAAACAGACGAAAAGGTGTTGTTGGCCAAACCTACGAAACTGGTGGGTCTTCCAAGAACTCCGGCGGCGATACTTGGTACTGGCGCTTTTTGGAATATGGGAGTGCCTCCAACTCAGCCACGCCATTTTTGCGGCCAGCGCTGAATAACAACAAAGGCGCGGCAGAAGCTGAGTTCAAACGCTCCTTTTCAGAAGAGCTAGACAAGGAGATTGCCAAGCTATGAGCTTTTTACCCATATTCAGAACGCTTAAGGCTGATACAGCTATCAGTGCATTGATTGACGTTGCTACACGTCTGCATGAGGACGTTGCGCCACATAAAACACCTACACCTTACATGGTCTGGCAAACAATCAGTGGTCAGGCACTTAATCACCTAGATGCGGGTGCAAATTTTGACAGAACACAGTACCAATTGATGGTCTATGCCGATAATCCTCGTCAAGCATACGAGCTACGCGATGCGGCAAGACGTGCTTTAGAGTCGCGATCATGGATAAACAATCCCTCAATCAATCAGTACGAAACTGAAACCAAGCTTTACGCTCGCGGATTCGATGCAAATTGGATTTTAGAGCGTTAAGAAACCCCACAATTACAGGAAATATCATTATGGCTAAAGTTAAAAAAGGCGTACTGACGCAAGGTACGCAAGTATGGATTAAAAGCGGCGCTTCTACCGCAATTTTAACCAAAATGGTTTGCATTACAGGTATTACGTTGGGCGATGACAGCCCGACAGAAATTACAAACACTTGCTTAGAAGAGATGGATAGTGCAACGTCTATGTATGGTCTTAACCAGCCAGGCGAGGGTTCGATTACAATCAACACTGACCCTGATAACTTAAGTCATATTACATTACTAGAGCTGGCTGCAGAAAATGAAGGCGTTGAGGTTTATGTAGGTTGGTCAGACGGCACAACAGAACCGAGCATCCTTCTCGACGAAGTAACGATGCCAACAGCCCGTACATTTACCACATTTACCGCATTACTTAAGGACTCTTCCCCTACATTTGAAGCGGACTCATTGGTACAGCACACCATCTCAATGAAGCGCCAAACTAGAGCGCGGACCATCTACAAAACAACCTAAATTATCACAAGCCAACATCAAACCCCTTTAATTAGGGGTTTATCTATTTGGAGCAACAAAGATGGCAAAGTTAAATCTAGCGGATATTAAATCAGGCAGTCTTGTCTCACAAGTGCGTGATGAAACCGCTACCTTTTTGCACAACGGCGAAGAGTGCAGTGTTGATATTCGCATCAAGCAGCTACCATTTATCGAAACTGAGTCTCTATTCTTGCGTTGGGGCAATAAAGAGAATGTGGTATCTGAATGGATTAGTAAAGCCCTTGTCGACGATAAAGGCAAAACCATGTTTACGCAGGCGCAAGTAGAAAACAATTTTGTGCAGACATTAGCAAGCGCAATTTTTGACATGGTGTGGAACGCTGACAATATAAAAAAGTCGATGGAGCTAGCCAAGAGCAAAAAGGGTTCATAGCAGGTGAAAACGAATTGCTTTATGAGCTTGCGTTAAACGGCATTGGTGGCAACACTATCCATCAAGTTAAAAGCAATCTAACCATGCTAGAGATCAACCAATGGTCTGAGTATCGCTCAAGACGTGGCAGCCTAAATACGGCGCGCAGATTTGAACAAACCGCCGCTAGCATGATGGCCATTCACATGAACAGTCAACGTCAGCAAGCGGATTGGATTGAGCCGTTAGAGTTGATGCCGCATGAAGACGATATTGAGATTGGCTTTGAGGCGCAGATTGATGACTAGATATTCTTAATATTTAGTCATACTATCAATAGATAAAACAATTATCTTGAGATTATTATGAAAGCGTTATTGTTCAGCTTACTGTTGCTTACTCCTATTGCTTCAATTGCTCACCCAGACGATGATATGTCGATAAATCAAAAATGTGATTTATATTATGAGAATTACTATCGTGTCATAGGTGAGATGTATAAGGGAAAAACCTTATCTGAGCAATACTCCTTGCTTGATATGGTTGGCACCGACTTGGAAGTGACAGAGCTTGCAAAAAATCTCACTAAAATGGTTTACGATAACGCGCCCACCAATAAGAATCCGGCAGAAAGGGCTCTCTATCAGATAAATGTCTCAGAAGTCATTAGAGATAATTGCATAGAGGAGTACCTGAACGCCAAGCCCAGTGATATTGAATAACATAGCAATAGTTTATTAAGCCTTGATTGATTTCAAGGCTTTTTTTTGCCCAAAATAAGGATAAACCGTCATGGCATCAGGCTCACTTGGCACATTAACGTTAGATTTGGCTGTAAGGCTGAGCGAGTTTACCGATGGATTGACGCAAGCCGAACGCCAAGCGCGTGATAGCGCAAGCAATATCAGTGATTCAGTAGGTAATTTGCGAGATAGTATTGCTGAAGACATGGGTAAGATAAAAGGCTCATTTGTTGGTATGGCTATCGGCGGTGCGGTAGTTGCAGCGGGTGCATTGGCGGCTTTTGCGATAGAAACAGCCAAGGCGGACGTGCAGCTAGGAATTATGGCGGGCACGGCTAACACTAGCTTAAAGAGCTTTCAGGTATTAACTCATGCAGCGGCAGGCTTTGGTATTGAACAAGAAGCATTGGCTGCAACCTTGGCAGACACTCAAGAGAAATTAGGTGAGTTTAGCGCGACCGGCGGCGGCGGTGCTGCTGACTTCTTCGAAGCATTGCAAAACAATACTAAGATGACAGACGAAGAAATTCGCAATCTTAGTAAGACGATACAAGGTAAAGATGGCGTAGGTGCTATCCAGTACCTGAAAGACGAGCTTGATGCATTAGGCGCAACATCGCAAGAACAGCAGTTCATCATGAATAGCCTAGCAGGTGATTTGGGCACCTTGATGCCATTATTTGCTGATGGCGGTGCGATACTTGCACAATACGGCGCGCAGCTTGAAGATGCAGGGGTTATTAAGACTCAAGCTGCTATTGATCAGTCAAGAAAGCTCGCAGCACAGACCCAGGCTATTCAGACACAATTTGAGGGCCTAAAAACACAACTAGTGGCTGAAATGATTCCAGCGCTTGGTACATTGATCAATCACTTTACTGAGGGTACCACCAAGGGCAGGGGGTTTAAGAACGAAGTTAACGGTGTCGGTTCGGCAGTTCAGATTACCGCCGCTTCTCTTGTTGGTCTTGCTGCAGGCGTGAGTATTATTGCTGAGGCTTTTCAGCAAGTCGGCTCTCAGATGCGTAATATCGGAGAAACCTCACAAGCGTTCTTTAGTGCAGATGGTGTTATTGCTAAAGGCAAGACGTTAGCGGTCGGCTTTGTTAAAACAGGCGTTATTGCAGCTGACGGCTATATGTCAGTTACAGACAAATATGAAAAAGCCATAAAAACGATAGACACGCTGATGTCAGGTCAGCAAAAGAAGCTTACTGGATTGGCTGCCACTTACTACGACACTAATACTTTTTTGCAAAGCCATAGCGATGGACTGGCAATTAATACAGCCGAAGCGGAGGAAAATGCGAAAGCATTAGATAAACGCAGTGCCGCACTGAAAAAGGCTCAAAAAGTAGCTGGTGAGACAAAACTCACCCCAAACAAAGCTTCTTTGGCCAACGCTGAGAAGTACGGATTTGCAGGCTATGAGGCTCAGTACGGCTTACCTTACGGCTTGCTGACTGGCATACATATGCAAGAGTCACGCGGCAATGCCAATGCTACAGGTCCGATGACCAAGTATGGCAAAGCAAAAGGAGGCTTTCAGTTTATCGATGATACTGCCAAGCGCTTCCAAGTTGGCAATCCTTATGATATGAAGCAAGCAACTGAAGGGGCTGCTAAGTATTTAAGCTGGTTGCTTAAACGATTTGACGGCGATTTAGCAAAGGCTGTGGCAGCCTATAACACCGGCGAAGGTAATGTTGACAAAAACCCTATGTCTTTGATTTTGTCAGACCGCTGGGCGCGCGATAAAAAGACAGGGGTAGGTCAAACCAAACAGTACACGAAAAACGTACTTGGTTATATGCAAGGGGTTACCAGCGAAACTGGCAAGATTATTTATGACAGCATGGTTGAACAGGATAAGGAAACATTAAAGCGGCAAGAAGACACGCTGCGTCGTCAAGGTTCAATACAAGCAAAATATGCAACCGAACGAGAAAAGCTAGACCGCGAGTACGCTGCTGATATCACTGAGATTGAGTCTTTGTATGCCGACGGTTCGATTGAGCGCACAGACTTATTGAATCGAGCAAAGATTGAATATGATGAAAAGCGCACTGCTACCGCCAAGTCAATACTTGAAAACTACATGAAAGGTGAAGAAAGACTGACGTATGAGCACAATCAAGAGCTAGAAAGAATAAACACTGCATTTGCTGAAGACGACCCAACAAGACAGCTGCTCATTGATTTGCAAAAAGCTGCCTACCAAGAAGATTTAGATAACTTTAGGTTTGCAGCAGGGGCAAAAGCTCGCGAGCAAGACAAGCTGTATCAGTCTATTGCCAACAGCATTAAGTCTAATAGAGCTATTGTCGCTAACGAAGGGCTTGACCGCATGGCGCAACGTACCATGAGCGGTAATGATTATTCAGTATGGCGATTGGCGCAAGACCGTGACGAAACCTCTTACTCAGTCAATGATCAGTATTCTGAACGGCAGAAAGAGATTAATAGCAAAGATGAGCGCGGTGATTTTGAGCTACCAGAGCTTGAACGCTTTGAGTTGCTAGAGCTTGCTAAGCAAGAGCATATAGATAATATGTGGGCGATGGATCAAGACTATGCGCTCAAAGAAAAGACGTTAAGCGATCAGATGCAGGACGCTAAGTTGCAAAATTACGGTAATACGATGGGCGCTATGGCCGGTTTGCTTGGTGTGTTTGCTGGAGAGAATAACCGAGTCAGTCAGATGATGTTTGCTGCGCAAAAAGGTTATGCGCTTGCTCAGATATATCTAAATAACGAGGTTGCGTTGTCCGAGGCATGGGCTTCTGCGCCGTTCCCGTATAATATGGGCGCGGTAACAATGGCGGCACTTGAGACAGGTGCGTTAGCCGCCGCAGCGCAAGCAATCACACCGGCATTTAGTGGAATCGCCCACGGTGGTCTTGATTACGTGCCTAAAGAGCAGACCTACTTGCTTGATAAGGGTGAGCGCGTTTTATCACCCAATCAAAACTCAGACTTAACCAAGTTTATGAGTAACGGCGGTTCAGGTGGCGGAGTAGGCGACGTTAATATCACTGTGAACGTTGATGCCAAGGGTAATAGCTCAATGAGTGGCGATACTGCTAATAGCTTTGCAAGAGATATGGGGAAGGCAATGGAGGCAACTGCTCTTAATGTGGTTAGAAAAGAATTGAGGCAAGGTGGTATGATAAGTAAGCAACTAAGGAGATAAAGTAGCTATCTTATTATTTTTATTACAAATAAGGATTAATTATGGACGAAGTAACCAAAGGGCTTTTAGCTAATCAACTAATAACACAAACCCTAGTTTCTTATCTTATTAAGACAGGCGTTATTGATGAGGTTGAGTACATTGAACATGCTGAGGTAGTAAAGTATGCGTCAATGCAGCGTATGGAACAAATAGGCGGTGCTAACGAGATATTGTCTAAAGAAATCATTAAAGAGATTTTTGATGAACACTTGAGTTTTATCAGAGATAACGACTAATACACCGCAACAGCAACACAAACCACCCTAACAGGTGGTTTTTTTATGGGTGAAATATATGGTACTTAGAACATTTGCATGGTGCGTCGATGCCGGTGCAACGCAAGATACGGGGCTTAGAACTAACGTCACGCAGTTTGGCGATGGTTATGAGCAGGTATCTAGTTTTGGTGTTAATAATGCGCGCGCATCGTGGCAGGTCGCAAAGACTGCTAATCTGGATGAGATTAACGCTATCTATCAGTTTTTGATGGATCATAAAGGCATCACTCCTTTTATCGTGACAATGAAGGGCGAGACTAAGACCTATCGCACAGATGGCAATATCAACAAGACACAAGTTAGTGGCGCCATTTGGCAAATTTCATTCAATCTCAAGCAAGTGTTTGTGCCATAACCCAACAAATCAATGAGCCCACCTATTAATTTAGGTGGGCTCTTTTTTTGTGCCTAAAATTTGAGAAGCAGGGTAATCTGTGTAGGGTTCAATACGTACCATGAAACAGCAAACATCTATTTAAAACTTCTAATCACTTTATATTTAATTTCTTGGTTATTAGCCTCTAAGACATCAATCAAAGCGCCTTTATAACCTATTTGCTTAGATTCAGACAGATCATACTCCACATCATTATTAAATGCAGGTCTAGCTGTGTCGCTACTAAATTCCCGATAGCCTATATTAATTTTATTACCAACTTTACCGTTATAAATCAGAGTTTGTTGAAAGCTGTTTTTATTCGCTGTTTCCCAATTTCGCCTTTCGAAATTTACTTCTTGATTGCAGGCTCCTACTTGATTAAGAGATGACATTACACAAATCGCATTATCTTCTTTACGTACAAGTAAAACATGCACAGGCTCTGCCATTAATTTGGGAACTATTCTACCTGCTTCGACTCCACTTGATATTTTATACTGCTCATATTTATCACTATCTCCTTGTTTAGCAAAGTAACCAGGGCTTATGTCATAGCCCATATTGAGCCTATATGCTTTATCTATATAGATCGCATCTTGTTTTACGAATACCCCTTGCGTAAGCATATGGTCGCCAAGATAGGCTTTTGTAACCTCTCCTACTGGTGGTTTACTAATCTCTTGAGTGGTAGGCGTATAGTTATAACTTGGAGTAACGCAACCAACCATGGATAGGCAAATTGTTGACGCTAAGAGTAGCTTTTTCATTTTTAAACCCTTTAATACTATATAAGTTAGAAGTCTAATTAAATAAGGAAATTTTTATTTGTGAACTTTGTTCTATGGAAAGATACTTTAACTTATCAGTAACGTTAGAGCAACCTTATAAATGCTAGTTAATGGGTTAGTAGGAGTCATACTTCTCTCCCTCTATAACAAATTTATGTGTTTATTTTTATTCATGCTAATATTAAAAATAGTGAGTTTCACTAATGATTTAGATAACCCACAGGTAAACCTAATTTGCCAGCAGCTGCAACCCGATGCAATTGGCTGCAATAAATCCATAATTGGATGCAATGAGATGTCCCCAAGTTTGGGTGCATTAGGATGTAAAAAGTTATCACCCTATTATCTCTATCAAACGGCCACTCAATCAGCATTCTGCAGGTATAACGATTTTCGTGATACGCCCAGATTTGGACCCATCTCTTAGGGTCTACTGTTTTTCAGCAGACCCTATATATTAACTCCCTCAACGTGAGGAAGTTGTTTACCCAACCTCAAATTGAGGACGGACTTATCTATTCCGCACCTCAAATGCGGAACCCCGATAATAAAGGCTTATAGCATTGTTACCGATAATGCGATATTCATCCCCCAAGACTGGGGAGTCGCCACTAACCCAAGAGCGTTTATTAGTCGGTCTGCCACCTTGGGTATTCGTACCGAGTCCGTAAACCCCGCAGTCCGTGCCTTCAAAGGTGTTAATTACTACCATCCGAGATGATGAGGCAACCCTTGAACATATTTGAATCAACTATCACCATTTTGACCACAGTTGCGGCATTAATCGATACGTCCAGATTTGGACGTATCTAAACCATCTTCCCCAATGGGGAGCATGCATGCTTGGGTTTCCTGAAGAATAGGAAGCCCCATGCTTTAGCCTTCACCTGATGGGTGAGGGTGTCCTCAGAACTCAGGACACCCTACCAACTCTCATCTGTATCACGATTTCAGTGACGCAGGTATCAAACTATCTGTATGGTGATTTCCTCCACGCAGACATCAAGCGGGATTATAAAACAGGGTGTTAACTTCTTCACACCCTATCAGGAGGGTGTACCAAATGGTACGCCCTCCTACCCTCAGGCGGTCAAACTGAATGTATGCACCCGCGGCACCATTGAATTACCTCCAATGGAGTTTATTCACCACTGGTGATCGAACACGATATTCGGCACGCATGGGAATCTTCATAGACTAACTATCCGGAATTATCGGACAGTTTAATCCAGTTATTCTAATTCTTCGAACAACTTAATGGGTGTGCAACTTCTTGGGGAGACCCTGGTACTTATTTTTATTGAGCATGATTGCCGTTGCCGGTAATGCTAGATAAATTCGTAAGGCGAGTTGTTTCCAAAATGACAATAGATGTGAGCAAATCTGCGCCCATCTCAATACATCCTAAAATGGATGTATCAATTAATCCCATCCCCCAATGGGGGTCGCGTTACCCCTGCCCAAAGTTGGGCGAGGGAATAGCCTAGGCAAACTGAATATGGCTGTAACTAATTTTGATAAACACGTAATTCATAAGGGTTGGATTTTAAATCCAACCCTTCCTCAAAGTTAGCGAGTCGACATCACTGTCCATTTTTTGATAGTGGATAGGGTTCGACATGATGTCGAACCCTAAGAGAATCACAAGATTAGAACCTTATAAAACCTTGCATTTTGCACAACCAAGAACCGTGCAAAACCGTATATTTAAAACCAGATCACATACCGCCAATGCTAACATTCATCAATAAAACCTAAGCCTATTAACCCTTACCGTAATCTTGCCGTTACCTAGTTTTCGGAGTTCATAAAAGAGATGAGTTTATAGAACAGTACGCGCACGGGGTAGGTTTTACCCATGCTGGATAGTTTCGAGGCAAATAGCGTGAGGCAGCATAAGGGGCTTTTGCGACAATTAACGAGGCAGACAGGTGGCTATTGAGTCAGTAACCAATGATATGAGCTTTAACACGTTACCTATGCCGTTAAATTCAGCCCCTACAGTGTTTTAACCTTGATATGGTACAAAGTTAGCTAAACGCCAAGTTAGAGGCTATCAGCTTGTTATCAATTGTTATGGCTTTTAATTGTTGGCATGTTGAAACCTAAATGACTACTTTTGAGGTTTAGCCTGTTAAGTATTATTAAGGTTGTAACTGTCAATAGCCAAAAAATAAAGCTAGTGGCTACCAAAACGGCTACCAAAAAATAAATACAATTAATAATAGATATTTAAAACAATAGCTTAAGTGATAAAAAAAGACTGCATTAGCGCAGTCCTTTTTTGTTCCTAAACCAGAAAGCCTATTCGCCATCTGTTTTAGATTTTTTTAATAATACCAATACTGCGCCATTGCCACCGTCTTTTGGTGGGGCTGAGCAAAATGCCAATACTTCTGGCAATTGACGTAACCAACCATTGACGCAGGTTTTGAGAATCGCTTCACTACCTTTACCATGGACAATTTTTACCATAGTTTCGTTATTTTGCTTTGCTTGGCTGAGCAGTTGAGTCATTGCAACTCGCGCTTCTTCAATCGTACAGCCATGAATATCAACCGCATCATACCAACGTAATTTACCCTGTTTTAATTGGGTAAACACTTTGGTTTGTAGCGTTGGATTTTTATAAGATAAGTAGGCTTCACCAGCGACAGGATTAAGGAGCGCTTGCATGTCCGATAAGCCAGCACCTAAGTCTGCACCTTCACTACCTTGAGCGGCTGCACGCTTTGATAGCGTCGCTGCGTCAGGTTTTTTGGCTTTTGCTGCATTGGCCGGTGAGCGCACGTTCTTATCATCGAGCTGATTGACGCCATGCATCGCTTGCATAAACAATACTTTATCATCGTCGATATGCTCAGAGTCTAACTGTTTAACAGTCTTTTTGACTTGTTTTTGGGTCAATAGCGACACAGGCTCAGTTGGTTTTCCATTGTCGCCATCAGGTGAGGTGGTATCACGACCTTTGCTTAGTTGACCTTTAAGTTCTTTAAGTTGGTCTTGCATTTCTTTTGAAAACAGAGAGTTTGACATAATAATTAATGTATCGTTGGTTAGTGAGTGAATGTACTAATGATTGACCAAGTAATAAAGCCAATTAATAGAGTGATCAGTATCATGCTGGCTTTGTTTAAACCACCTAAGCTATTTGACTTTAAGCTGTTTTAACTTACTTTACGCCTGTGTTGCGACGCTCGCAAGTAAGGATTGTAATGCTTGTCCGGGATGATCAGTCTTCATGAACTGCTCACCAATTAAAAAGTGCTGAATATTATGGCTCAGCATTAAGCGAATATCGTCTGCACTATGGATGCCACTTTCGGTGACGATAAGTGGTCGCTGTAAGTTATCATTTGGATTAGCAGCCAGAGCATCATTACTAGCTAGCTCTCGTAATAGTGTATTCTTTAAATCAAGCGTGGTTTGTAAGTCTACCGTAAAGGTATTCAAATCGCGATTATTAATACCATAGATATTGTGCTCTGAACGTGGCAATTGTAGCGCACGCTCAAGCTCGCCTGCTGTATGGACTTCGATCAATACGTCCATACCAAGCTCAATACTCAGCGCATGTAATTCTTTTACTTGCGTATCATCAAGGCACGCCATAATCAGTAATATACAATCGGCACCTAGCAAATAAGACTGATAAATCTGATAGACATCGACCATAAAGTCTTTACGTAATATCGGCAGATCACAAGATTCGCGCGCTTGAGTTAAGTAGCTATCGTCACCTTGGAAATAATCGCGATCGGTCAACACTGACAGACAGCTAGCACCTGCTTGTTCATATTGCTTAGCAAATTCGGCCGGCGCAAAATTGTGATTGATAATACCTTTAGATGGTGACGCTTTTTTAATCTCAGCGATAATGCCAATATCAGCGGCTCGTAAAGCATTGGCAAAACCGCGACGAGGCTGTCTATCAGCAGCAACTTGTGATTTTAATTCCTCAAGCGATAACTCATTACGAGCAGTGGCAACTTCGTCGTGTTTGGTGGCGACGATACGCTGTAATACCGAAGGAATATCTGAGCGGGAGGTCGTATTAGTAAGCATGGCGGTATCCAAATATGGTTAAATATAAATAAACAATCATAGCGTGAACTGTGTACTGATACATTTAAATTATCATCATAAAAAATAATAGTCGTTAATTTGACGCTGCTAGTTGCTGCGTATAATTAGCCAACGCTTCAAGCTTAGTTAACGCATCACCATTTTGGATGACTTTTTGTGCTCGGCTTACACCATTTGAATAGTTGCTGGCAAGCCCTGCGGTATAGATTGCAGCACCTGCATTCAAGGCAATCATATCACGCGCTTTGAGCACGGCACGATCATTGGTATCTGACCCTGATAAAGCGGCACGAATCAGCTCTAGGCTTTGCTCTGGAGAATCGACATCCAAACCGATTAAGGTTTGTGATTCGACACCGGCATCTTCTGGCATCATCTCATAGACGGATATTTCTCCATCTTTTAGCTCAGCCACTGTGGTCGATGTCGCAAGACTGATTTCATCTAAACCATCTTTTGCGCCGACGACCATCACATGGCGTGCGCCTAGGTTTTTCATGACTTTCGCTAAAGGTTCACACAGTTGCGCGGTAAAGACGCCAATGACCAAGTTGGGCGTGCCAGCAGGATTGGTGAGCGGGCCTAAAATATTAAAAATCGTCCGCGCTTTTAGCTCGCGGCGCACTGGATTGGCGTAACGCATCGCACTATGATGGTTGGGCGCAAACAAAAAACCAATACCTTGATTTTCGATACACTCTTGTGCTTGCTCAGGTGTCAAAGACAAGCTGATACCAGCCTGCTCAAGTAAATCTGAGCTACCAGACTTGCTAGAAACGCCGCGGTTACCATGCTTGGCCACTTGCGCACCTGCTGCTGCTGCAACCAAAGCCGCCGCTGTAGACACGTTAAATAAGTTGGCCCCATCACCGCCTGTACCAACGATATCGACCAAATAATGACAGTTTTTCGGTACGATATTGGCCGCTAGAGCACGCATCGCACTAGCCGAGGCAGTAATCTCATCGATTGACTCACCTTTCATACGCAGACCGGTCAAAATAGCACCCATCATGGCATCGCTGCATCTACCTTGCATAATGATGAGCATCACTTGATACATCTCATCAAAAGTCAAATCAATATGCTGAAAAATTCTACCTAAGGCGCTAGTCAGTAGCTGATGAATACTCTCATCAGACAGATGACTGATATCTTCGGGATTCTGATTCAGAGTAGAAGATACATCCTGCATAGTCGCAGTGGTCATAATATTCTCACTTATTATTATCTTTTATATTTTTGGTTTAAATAAATTGGTTAAACTAAACGTAGCAGCTCTTGCTATATCATTGGTTATAGACCGCTTGCTGATAAAAAGAGTATTGATACATAGCTAGCCTACTTGTGGCAACTCATCTGCGTTTACTACTGCTAAGTCATGCGCTTGCAAAAAGTTATTGAGCAACTGATAGCCCGCTTCGCTTAAAATAGACTCAGGATGGAACTGAACGCCTTCAATAGCAAGTTTGTGATGGCGAATGCCCATAATTTCTTCAATACTACCATCGTCATGCTGTGTCCAAGCGGTGACTTCAAAGCAATCGGGTAGGCTTGATTTATCCACCACCAGCGAGTGATAGCGGGTGAATTGTGAAGGGTTAGGTAAGTTGGTAAAAGCACCTGTACCATTATGATAGACCGCAGATAAACGTCCATGCATAACTTCGCCAGCTTTGACGACCTTTCCTCCGAACGCCTGTCCGATAGCCTGATGACCCAAGCAAATACCTAATATTGGGATGATACCTTTAAAGGTATCGATGACCTCTAGTGAGATACCTGCACGGTCAGGGTCGCAGGGTCCAGGACCGATGACAATGATATCAGGTGCAAGAGCTTTGATCTCTTTGATATTGATCTGATCGTTACGCCAAACGGTGATGTCCTGCTGCAATTCGCCGAAGTACTGTACAATATTGTACGTAAAGCTGTCGTAATTATCGATCATCAGAATCATTATGGCTTCAACTCATTGATTTGGTTTTGCTTTTAAGTACTGTGCAGTGCTTTGCTTATCTATGTTGCTTTTCACTTATCTTAATTCACCAGGTTAACTGACTTTTATTACAGCAAATGCTCTTTTAGACGTCGTTATCTTACCACTATTTTGCAGTCTATCAAATGTAGCGCATCTGTATGCTGACGAGCGATAAATAAAAAGTGTTGTTAATTATTAATTGGAGGTAGCAGTGCATAATCAAACGGGTTAAACGAAATGTATTTTCTAAATACACCAAATTAATGCGCTATAAGGGTGCACAGGTAGTCAGTAAAAGCATTTATGTCGCACTTTTATAGTGCGTTTATTAACATGTTAAATGCTTGATAGTTATCGTTAGGAACAACCATAATGTGACTATATTAATTTAAAATATTACTATATTTTCTATAAGTTATTGTATTTATTAATGATAAATATAATATTTAATGGTAGGTGGTGTCAGTATCTCGATAGATTGGCATAGCAGTTGCAGTTTTATTGTATAACAATATCTTATGCCGCTCAGCGGCAGAGGATTTTTACTAATAAGCATTTGAAGAGTTCAGCATTATGAGTCAGATGTTGTTAAAATAGCAGCTGCATTTATTTGGCCAATAAATATTCGCCGCTACTCATCAAGAAAAACACTGGTTCATAGCGCTAATAACAAGTATAAAGCTCAAAATATTATTGGGTTTAACCATACTGTTTTTTAGCAACAGGTTTTACACTTTCTATCTATAACCGCTTTAAATTATCTATAACCGCTTTAAATATTAACCTTTAACCTCAGTACCATGATAACCACAAGGGAAACTATCTATGTCAAATAAACTACTAGACCTTATCAAATCAGCCAATGCCAAATGGGTGGACTTTCGTTTCACCGATACCCGCGGTAAAGAGCATCATATGAGCTTCCCAGCTCATAGCGTTGATGAAGAATCGATGGAAGATGGTAAAATGTTTGACGGCTCATCTATTGCTGGTTGGAAAGGTATTGAAGCGTCAGATATGATTTTGCGTCCAGATCCAGAGACCGCATTTATCGACCCATTCTTCGATGCAGTTACCGTTGTCGTAACTTGTGACATCATTGAGCCGTCAACCTTACAAGGCTATGACCGCGATCCACGCTCTATCGCGCGCCGTGCTGAAGAATATTTGAAATCTACAGGTATCGGCGACACCGCTTATTTCGGTCCTGAGCCTGAGTTCTTTGTATTTGACGAAGTAAAATGGTCGATTGACATGTCTGGTGTGAGCCATGAGATTGTCGCTGAAGAAGCAGCTTGGTCCACCAATAAAGACTATGAGTGGGGCAACATGGGTCATCGTCCACGTGTCAAAGGTGCTTACGTGCCAGTGCCGCCAGTCGATAGCTCACAAGATATGCGTACGGTCATGTGTGAGCGTATCGAAGATATGATTGGTGAAGGTTGCATCGAAGTTCATCATCATGAAGTTGCCCCTTGTCAGTTAGAGATTGGCGTTGCATTCAATACCTTAGTACGAAAGGCTGATGAAGTGCAACAGCTAAAGTATGCGGTACATAATGTCGCGCATCAATTCGGTAAAACAGCCACCTTTATGCCAAAGCCAGTCGTTGGTGATAATGGTTCAGGTATGCACGTGCATATCTCAATCTCAAAAGACGGCGTCAATACTTTTGCAGGCGATGAATATGCGGGTCTGTCTGAATCGGCGCTATATTTCATCGGTGGTATCATTAAGCATGCACGCGCGCTAAATGCAATTACCAACCCATCGACCAACAGCTATAAGCGTCTGGTGCCACATTATGAAGCGCCTATTAAATTGGCATACTCGGCATCTAACCGTTCAGCATCTATCCGTATTCCACACGTTAGTAGCCCAAAAGCGGTACGTGTTGAAGCGCGATTCCCTGATCCAGCAGCCAATCCGTATTTAGCATTTGCTGCATTATTAATGGCGGGTCTTGACGGTATTCAGAATAAAATGCACCCAGGTGAGGCGGCTGATAAAAACTTGTATGACTTACCACCAGAAGAAGAAGCACTAATCCCAACGGTCGCTGAAAATTTAGAAGTGGCGCTACAGGCGTTAAAAGAAGATCATGAATTCTTATTAAAAGGCGATGTATTCACCAAAGAGATGTTGGAAGCTTACATTGCACTGAAACAAGAAGAAGTGCAGCGCGTCAATATTACTGTGCATCCAGTCGAGTTTGACTTGTATTACAGCTGCTAATCTGTAGTTAATACGTTCCATTGTTTTGAATAATAAAAGCCAGCTAAATGCATTTAGCTGGCTTTTTCAATATCTATCATATAACCGAGCTACAAAATACTTTGAGTATTTATCCATTTAAATAATGTGACAGACGCTAGTGTTATTACCTTAAAAATAACCCATAATAGTATTATCATATTTATTAGACACGCGCACTTATTTATTAGGTTGACTGACTATGCACTCACTCTCGAAATATTCACGACTGATTCAGACCGCCATGACCATACGCAGCCATACAAAAAATAAGATGTTATTAACTGGCTTGTTAATTTGCACAGCCAGTCTCTACGCGCCGATGGCAAATGCCGCTGCTATTTATAAAGTTGTCGATGAAAAAACGGGTCAAGTTACCTTTACCGATCGTCCGCAGAACTATGAACAGCAAGCTGGTAAGCAGATTACTGAAACCCATATCACTACTGATTCCAATAGTAGCTCTAATAATGTGTCTACAGCAACGAATCAAACGACCAGTACAGCACCACCGACGACGGTCGCTACCAAAGCGCCGCGTGTAAATTATCAATTATCCATGATTGAGCCTAGCGAAGAACGTGCTTATCGTCGCCCAGTACAAAGTATCGATGTCAATGTACAAGTAAAGCCCGCTCTGCAAGCAGGTGATAGCGTGAGTATCATGCTTGATGGTAATGAAGTGGCGCAAGGTCTGAGCGTTTCAATTGCAACTGTCGATATTCTACCGGGTGCACATAATATAAAAGTAGTGCTTAAAAATGCAAAAGGGCAGATACTAAAACAGGCTGAGCGTACCGTTTATGTGATTCAAAATACGCAGACATTGCAAAACAATAAGAAAATTGCCCAGCAGCTTTTGGCTTATCAACGTCTACCTTGGCATCAAAAAGTATTGTTAAAACTGCGTCAAGATGGCAAGCAACCTAATATGCAATCATTTACCAAACCAATCGCTGATAAACCCATGACTTTTGAGCAGCCAGCTATAAAATAACTCGCAGTAAATAGTGCTAAGTATTTAGTGATCTCAAATAGGTTTAAATCATCAGGCTAAAGCTATCTATATAAAATAAGGGCAGTCACTGGATTCAGCGGCTGCCCTTATTTTTAGAAACTATTAATGATATCTATCTTTTTAACTTATTTGGTTAACTCAATCGTGCCATTAGCAGTCACTGAAATCGTACTATTACCAGATTCAAAGTTTTGGCTTGGTACTGACGCATCGGCTGATTCAGCTTTCATGCTCATCGCGTTATACATAGGACGTGGATAGTTGCTGCCAGTGTTTAGGTTAACGTTGACGACACGATAGCTGCGCGCATCCCATGCCCGAGTCATATTTTTAGCTTGTTGTTGAAAGGCGCGTGAAGCATCAGTCATCAGTTTTTGCTCTAACGCATTCTTTTTGATATCTGAAACCCCGAAGCTGAGGTTTTCCATGACCAAGGTTTCTTGCAAGTCAGCAATTAGCTGGCTAGTCGCGGTAAAGTCGGTACTTTTTAGATCTATATTCGCCTGTCCTGTCCAACCGATGATTTTGTTATTTTTATCATAGCGTGGGTAGGTACGCTGTTGTCCCGTACTGACGGTAACAGTCGGGTAGCGTTTAGCGATTTTTAAGGCATTATTAATTGAAGTGTTTAGTGTGGTTGCCAATGCTTTGGCATCGGTTGCCTGTGCTTTTTTATATAAGCTGGCAGTGACCTCATCGTTTTGAATCTCTTCTTTAACTTCTGCTTGGAAAGTAAGCTGGTCATAGCCCGTTGGTTCTGCATGAGCACTGCCCATCATGACGGTTAATAGACAAGCGGTGCCAGTGGCGAGAGCGGCTTTATTGATTAGAGTGGTTTTCATGGTAATCTCCGAAATAAAATTGATATTAATATTGATTATGTTCAACTAAAAATTATTTTCTGTATTAAAAGCGATGGTACTAGAGGTTATAGACGCGCATTTTATTTATTAGAAGACGTTTAGTGCTTTTAGCTTCATTAGCTTCATTAGCTAAAATAGCAAAATTCAGATGAGTTGCTGTGAGAATTTTGTCACTTACGGTTACGGGCTGTGTGTTACGGAGTAGGTTGCTGGCTAAGTTGCTAGCTAGATTACGAGGTTCTTTATCATATAAACCAATCTGTTTGACGATTGGGGTTGTAATAATGAAAAATTCTTGTATAATCTGCAACTGGTGGCTCCATTGGTAGCCTCGCAACATTGTTCTATGAATCCCGCCAGGACCGGAAGGTAGCAACGGTAATAGTTATAATGTGTGCCGAGGATGTGCTGATGGAGTCGCTTTTTTTTGCCTAAAATTTGATGATGGCATTAAAAAAGCGTTTGAAATGTTTTATTCTGACAATAAGTCCTTCATTGTAAAGGGCTTTTTTTTCGCCTGCATTCCATCCGATTTTAAACTTTGAGTTATAAATATGGGTTAAAATACAATGTAGTAACCTTTATTAACAATAACTTCCGTTATCAATGCGAAACGTTTTGGGGTTTTATGATGAAAATGTTTGTTTGGCTGTTCATTGCAGTAGTGATATTGATCGTGGTCTTTGGGGTATCAATCTTTAATAAGCTGATACGCGCCCGCAATCAGGCAAAAAACGGTTTTGCTCAGATAGATGTACAGCTTAAACGTCGTCATGATTTAATTCCAAACTTAGTTGAGACGGCAAAGCGTTATTTAGCTCACGAAGAAGAAACGCTGACTCGTGTTATTAGTGCGCGTAACCATGCTCAAAGTTTACAAGATTCCAGTAAGAATCAGCCAGAGTCGCTTGAGCATATGGCGTTGTTTGCTAAAGCAGAGAGCATGTTATCTAAAGCTTTAGGTCAATTTTCTGCCGTGGTAGAAGCATATCCTGAGTTAAAGGCAGATAGTATGATTAAAGAGCTGATGGATGAGCTGACCAATACTGAAAACCGCATTGGTTTTGCGCGTCAGCATTATAATGATAGCGTGATGTTTTACAACAATGATCGCGAAGTATTCCCAAATAATTTGATTAGCACGACCTTTGGCTTTCGTCCATTAAGTCAATTGGTGTTTGAAGATAGAAAGGCGATTGCTCAAGCACCGGTTGTTAATATGAGCTAGTGCTGTACTACATTCATAGGCTCAAATGTATTTAGCATTCTTTAGGTCAGGCAAATAGATGGATTTTTTTGGCGAACAGCGCAAACGTACTCAGCGCAGCCTACTGCTATATGGGCTATTTTTTCTTATTATATTCGCGCATATCGCGGTGGCACTAGGTGTCATGGCGCTGCTGCTGACGATATTTACCGGTGGCATTTATTATTGGGCATTAATACTGGTGGTCGTATGGACGATCGGTAGCTTCGTCATTGGTAGTTTTTTGGAGTATGGACGCTTAGCAGCAGGTGGTCGTGCGATTGCTCAGCGAGTTGGCGCAGTTCGGTTGTTTGTTGACCATAGCCAAGATGCTTGGGAGCATAGTCGCGGGGTCAGCCATCAGCATGAGCCGGTACAAAAGGTTCGCTTTAGCACGCGTCATATCGCGGTACGTGATGAGCGTGATTTTCCGCCTGTTTACCGCCGGTATTATGAAATTGCCCAGCAGCTGGCCATTGCTTCAGGTTTGAGTATGCCAATTCTATATGTGCTGCCTGATGAGCAAGGGATTAATGGTTTCGTCGCGGGTCGTTATAGCCAAGATATGGTGCTGGTGGTGACCCAAGGGGCGCTTGATAAGCTATCTGATGAGGCACTATACGGGCTCATTGGACATGAATATGGTCATATATTGCATGGTGACGCTACGTTCAATCTACAGCTAATGGTGGTGTTGGCAGGATTACAGCTGTTATATGATTGGAGTGATTCTGTTAATAATATTGGCTCTAGCCATCACAATTATTTTGATAATGCTGTTAATCAAAATAAACCTTTACCACAAAGAGCCATTGATAGTCATGCTCGCAGCACTGAGGTACAAACGGCAAGTTTTACCACTCATAGTGAGTGGGTAACCTACTGGCAAAAGCAATCCCAAAGCCAGCAGTCATCAGTTAAAAGTCAAGCAATGTGGTTACAAAATAGACGAGACACTGATCGGCAAGCGCCTCGTAATATTTGGACATTGCTGATACATGGATTGAGCTTCTCGAGTATGGCCAGTGCTCAGCTGATTAAACACAGCTTTAACCGTGAGCGTGAATTACTCGCCGATGCCACCAGTGTGCAGCTCACGCGTTCGCCGGCGATTATGGAAACCTTACAGGCCATTCATAAAGATTCGCTAGGCTCACGTTTATCAGGTATCGCTGATATCAATGGACTCAGTCATTTCTTCTTTGCCAGTAGTGGCGCAGATTTAGGTGATGTATCGTGGTTTGCTACGCATCCAAGCTTAGCTGAACGTATGAGTGCGATTAATACCAATGTTTACCAAAAATTTGCTGTACAAGTCGCTAAAGAAAAGCGCGTAAATCAAAACAAAATCAAAGAGATATATGAGCAGCGACGATTAGGCGATTGGGGAGTGATAACAGCAAATAGCCTAAGTAAAATTACGCAAGGAAAAACCGCAAGTCAATCTCCACCACTTAATTCTCAATCAACATCCGATATTAATGAAAACAATATTAATAAAAGCAATGCTAATAAAGACAGTTATTCAACTAAGAAAAGCGTTGCTAGCAATCCCGATGAAGCTACTGACAAAGTAGTCACAGCATTTTCTACTGCTGAAATGAGTAGGGACGCAGAAACAGACGATGGGCTTGAGTTTGTCGTAGAGGCAGATATCATTATCGATGGACGTTTGCAGGTAAAGGCGCGTGAGATTGGTACTCATAAGTTGTTAAAGCCTTGGGAAGCAAAACCTGATAGCGACCTACCAGCGAAAGCCTTAGTCAGTATCGATGATATACAAAAAGTCTCGTTACCCCAGTATACTCTTAATCACATTCATCATCCGCTAGGGGCACTCGCACTTATCGAGACGGTAATCCTATGCCATCAAGGTCGCATACTCTCAACGACTGCAACTTATGATTTGGCTGATATCTGGATTGGGATTCCTAGTGATAAAATATATGCTACGACCGATGATGATATTAAATCTAAAACTGGCATTGCTAGCGATGAGAAAAATTTACCGCACACCATAGATCATAAATTATTAGAGATGGTTGCCAGTACCGACCGCCGCTTAGATAGTGCTTTAATTACACTTGCTTTGAAAAAACTGTGTCAGCATGATTTATCCAAAAACGCTATCAATGAATTACGCTTAAAGACTGAAAACAGCTATAGTCACCAAAGTTACCAGCATTATATTCAGCAAGAAAAATGTCGTAAGACGCTTAGTCGTTATCAGAAAGGCATGCTTGAGTTAATTGAAAGTCAGCTAACAGCCAATTTAAACAAAAATTTTGCTGATAATTTAATGAGTGAAAAAGGTGATATTGGTAAATTTAAACCAGTATTCACTCATCCGAATAATAGCGAATTACGAACCCCATCGATTTTAGCATTATGGCAGGCGCTGCATTTACAGCAACTTCTACCCGTATTGAATACAATACTAAATGAATGAAG
>NZ_NEXU01000039.1:0-1892 GCF_002224105.1 Psychrobacter sp. DAB_AL32B
AAGAAAATATCGTAAGTAGCTTATTCTTTATCAGAAAGGCATTCTTTAATTAATTGAAAATCAGCTAACAGCCAATTTAAACAAAAATTTTGCTGATAATTTAATGAGTGAAAAAGGTGATATTGGTAAATTTAAACCAGTATTCACTCATCCGAATAATAGCGAATTACGAACCCCATCGATTTTAGCATTATGGCAGGCGCTGCATTTACAGCAACTTCTACCCGTATTGAATACAATACTAAATGATGAAGATTCAAATGAATACTGGTCTTGGCAGCAAAAACTGCAAGCTGGTAGGGATGATATAATTGCCCAACTTGATCCTTCAGGTCAAATTTTTAAGCACATCAAAGTTGCTGAGCGTTCGATACTTACTTTATTGGCTTATCGCTTATCAAACGATGGTAAAGAACAGACAGCGCCAGTGCCAGTTGGCGCGCTACACGATTATACTGGTATCAGTAATGTCAACTATGTCATAGACTTGCGACGTCAAGCGCGCCTGATTGATATTGATTTGACAGCCGTAAGTGAGGCAAACTTACAATGGTTGCTGCTTACCGCACAAAATTTAAATAGCGTTCAACTATTGGCGCTGTTAGAAGCTGTGCTTATCTTTGAGCCCTCTACCACAGGTTTTAAGCACGACGATAACATTCAAGAAAAGCAACAAGAGCGGCAACAGCGCAGCGGTCAAATAGATTATAATGCGAATATCAATAAGTGTTACGCTTATAATGATTACCGGCAATGGCTGAGTACATTGCATACGGCAATGTTACACGATACGATAGTCAGTCAGGATGAATATGATTGTTTAACCTTACTATCAGAACACTGGTTAAAGGTTCGACAGCTTTTTTGATTGCTTTTATTAATAGGGCTTGTTGAATAACTACTGAGCTGATATTTAGCAGACAACAAACTGGATGCCATAATTCATTATTTAACAGTGTTTTTAGTATGGTTTTTGAGATTAAAATTTGTAAACCCATTTAAGATAAATAGGATAGTAGAGTCGCATGAGTGATATCCAAGACCCGCTGGTTTTATTACAGCATCGTATGCAGCAGCGTCAGATTTTAGCGATGATGGGTATCAATCAGTGGGTACAGCCGAGCTCTGAGACTATTAATATCGCCGATATTTCTGCGCCTGCTTTACCTGATCCTACTATAAATAATAGCGCTACCCAGTCTATTTCTTCTGCTACAACTATTAAACAGCCAAACGTTGCATCTTCCAATATTGATGCTATCAACGTTGAGATGTCACATATAATATCTGCGGATGCTCCATCAAGCATGATAGATGATGAGTCTACTAATCATTATTATGACAATGTTAATGTTGATGCTAATGAGAAAAGTTTAAGCTATCCTGACCAACAAAGCCCTGTTACCTATAGTTTTGACACTACTTCCCCTGATATCTCTAATACAGCCGTTACGCCCCTCATAGATACTGTCGTCCAGCAAGCCGCTATTTCTAACATCAATAACACTCATAGCTTTAAAGATGATGGTTTTAAAGAGGAGATCTTTAAAAAAGTAGCACCGTTTGACTTGCAAGGTGGTCGCTACGGTAACTGGGTGATATTGGTTGATATCCAAGCCCTTAATAATGACAGTCAAAAACTATGGCAAAATATCACGCAAGCGCTATCAATGACCTGTGAGACGACATCATTTCCTATCTGTGAAGGTATGGATACGGCTGAGCTTGCCAATGCCAGTCTTGCTGGATACGTTTTTAAGATTGGTCGCAGTGAAGAGATACAAGTGGCGGCATTAACGTTATTGCCTGATGGGCTTGAGCACCCTAACCTGACTACTGCACCAACTTTAGATGAAATGCTTACTGATAGCAGATTGAAGCGTCAGCTTTGG
>NZ_NEXU01000040.1:0-2778 GCF_002224105.1 Psychrobacter sp. DAB_AL32B
AATAATGACAGGCAAAACTATGGCAAAATATCACGCAAGCGCTATCAATGACCTGTGAGACGACATCATTTCCTATCTGTGAAGGTATGGATACGGCTGAGCTTGCCAATGCCAGTCTTGCTGGATACGTTTTTAAGATTGGTCGCAGTGAAGAGATACAAGTGGCGGCATTAACGTTATTGCCTGATGGGCTTGAGCACCCTAACCTGACTACTGCACCAACTTTAGATGAAATGCTTACTGATAGCAGATTGAAGCGTCAGCTTTGGAAGCTGCTTTCTGATTCGGCTGATTAACAACGAATGTTGTGATAGATGTTTGAATAATTAGCTCTGTATAGCAGTAAATTTGTGCGTCAATAAACTAATATCTCAGTAAGTTTTTTATAAGTAATACAGTCATTCGTAATTAAAATAAAAATGTAAAAAGTGTTTTAATCATTAAGTTTTCAATCCCAATTAACAACAATAATCCCATCAAACTTAGGATGATAGCTATGTCTACAAACTCAGCCTCTACAACTGAACATCACCGTGTACCTAACTTTTCTGCCGGACCTGCTACGATACCGACCGATGTATTATCACGTGCCCAAGAAGAATTGCTCGACTGGCAAGGACGTGGTGTATCAGTGATGGAAATCAGCCATCGTAGTAAAGAGTACATCGCGATTACTGAAAAAGCCGAGGCTAAACTGTGTTCATTGATGGACATTCCAGATAATTATAAAGTGCTATTTTTACAAGGCGGCGCCAGCTTACAGTTTTCAGCGATTCCATTAAACTTGTTAAATAATGGACGTGCTGATTATCTCAATACCGGTACTTGGTCTGGCAAAGCGGTCAAAGAAGCAGAGCGCTATGCCAAACTTGGTCTTGGTGAAATTAATGTGGTTGCAACAGGTAAAGGCAGCAATTTTACTGATGTGCCTGAGCAAAATGAATGGGCTATTAGTAAAGATGCAGCATATTTCCACTATTGTGCCAATGAAACCATTCATGGTTTACAGATATTTGAGCCACCGAAAGTTGATGCGCCCATTATCGTTGATATGTCTTCTTGTATCTTGTCACAGCCAATCGACGTCTCTAAATTTGGCATGATTTACGCTGGTGCACAAAAGAATATTGGCCCTGCAGGTCTAGTGATTGTCATCATCCGTGAAGATTTATTAGGGCAGGCAAGTGAGTGGTGCCCGCTACTACTTAACTATGAACATCAGGCTGAAAAAGAGTCGATGTCAAACACACCAGCGACCTATTCTTGGTATTTAGCAGGTTTGGTTTTTGACTGGTTAGAAGAGCAGGGCGGCGTCGCGGCTATCGGCAAAATCAACCAGCAAAAAGCGGACTTACTTTATAAGACGATTGATGACAGCAGCTTTTATAGTAATCCAGTTGCCCCTAAATACCGCTCTATCATGAACGTACCGTTTACGCTAGCAGATGCTAGCCTTGACAAGGTATTCTTAGAAGAGTCAGAAGCAGCAGGCTTACTGCATCTAAAAGGTCACCGCGATGTGGGCGGTATGCGTGCCAGTATTTACAATGCAGTGTCGTTAGAATGGGTACAGCAATTGGTCGACTTTATGATAGCGTTTGAGAAAAAACACGCTTAAGTGCTGCTAAGGTTTTAATTATTGCTAAGTTTTAGAAAAAAGACGCAACTTTTATAAGCTGCGTCTTTTTTTATGAGGAATGAATATGCTTCTTGGGTGAATAATACGTCAGGTAGCCTACTTAATCCTGTAAAGCATTAGGTTAAAAAACCTAAGTTTGTTATGATGAAATTTTGCGGTATTTATCGCTCTTAGTGATTTCTTATTTAAGCTGTCATTAGCTTGCCGTTATTAGGTAATATTTTCAATATAGTCATTGGTTGCATACAGGGTTGGTGATAACTTCATTATGATAAAAAATGCCACACTAAAAACCATTTTATTAGTTGCAGTTGTGAGCTGCATGCCTGTCAGTTACGCTGCACCAATTACCACTGCTGCGCTTGGGCATAATAGTCCTACTGAATATATTGACGCGCCCTTTATGCCCTATGCCAATCCAAAGGCGCCGACAGGTGGCACGTTATCGCTTGATGCGCGTGGTACCTTTAATGCGGCCAACAAATGGATGACTACTGGTGTGGCGATGGTTGGCACCGATTATCTATATGATACTTTGATGACTGGTTCATTAAATGAAGCGTTTACCATGTATCCGCAGCTGGCAAGTAAAGTCACTTATGACCCTGATGATACTAGTTGGATTATTTATCATATTAATCCTGCTGCCCGTTTTTGGGATGGAACGCCGGTTACCAGTAGTGACGTCAAAGCGACTTATGATGCAATATTAAATAAAGGACCGATGTATATTCGCAGCTATTTGGGTGATATTAAAGACATTCAAGTTATTGATAAGCAACGCGTGAAGTTTGTCTTTGCCTCTGATGACAATAAAGAGATTTTATTAACAGTCGGGCAGTTTCCTATTTTTGCCAAATCTTCTATCGATGCTGACTTTGAGAAAATAACCCTGACACCGCTAATGGGTAGTGGGCCTTATAAGCTTGGACGCGTCGACGCCGGTCGTTCGGTGAGTTACGTGCGTGATCCCAATTATTGGGGCCGTAATTTGATGGTTAATCGCGGTCGTTATAATTTCGATATGATTAAATTTGTGTATTATCAAAGTGATGAGATTGCCTTTGAGGGTTTTAAATCTGGTCAATATCGTTTTCGCCTTGAAAACAAATCCTTTAATTGGTCACGGGTTACAATTT
>NZ_NEXU01000041.1:0-2487 GCF_002224105.1 Psychrobacter sp. DAB_AL32B
GTCTGTGACTATGTTGACAATACATAGCGTTTATTAAACGTCGGGCAGTTTCCTATTTTTGCCAAATCTTCGATCGATGCTGACTTTGAGAAAATAACCCTGACACCGCTAATGGGTAGTGGGCCTTATAAGCTTGGACGCGTCGACGCCGGTCGTTCGGTGAGTTACGTGCGTGATCCCAATTATTGGGGCCGTAATTTGATGGTTAATCGCGGTCGTTATAATTTCGATATGATTAAATTTGTGTATTATCAAAGTGATGAGATTGCCTTTGAGGGTTTTAAATCTGGTCAATATCGTTTTCGCCCTGAAAACAAAGCCTCTAATTGGGCAACGGGCTACAATTTCCCTGCCGTCAAAGCAGGCATGGTCAATAAAGAAACCATAAGCAGTGAAAACCCAGTACCGATGCAAGGACTGGTGATGAATATGCGTAGGCCAATTTTTCAAGATATTCGAGTGCGTCAAGCGTTGAGCAAGGCTTATGATTTCGAGTGGATGAATAAGACTTTGTTCCATGGGCAGTATGAACGCTTACAAAGCTTCTTTCATGGCTCAGAGCTTGCTGCGACTGGCAAACCATCTACTGAAGAGATGCAGGTGCTCACCCCTTTATTATCCAAGCTCGAGCCAATTCAACGTCAGGCAGTATTAGATGAATGGCAGCTGCCAACCAGCGACGGCAGCGGCTTTAACCGTACAGAATTATTAAAGGCACGGCAGTTATTACTCGATGCTGGGTTTTATTATCAAGATATGAAATTATATCAACCCGATGGCAAGCTTGCTCAGATTGAGATGTTAATGACGGGCGAAACCATGGGGCGCGTACTGCTACCTTATATTCGCAATTTAAAGCGTCTAGGGTTTGATGTGACGCTACGTCAAGTCGATGGACCACAATATTACGAACGCGTGCGCCGTTTTGACTACGATATGGTGACGGATGTATTTGCGCAGAGTTTATCCCCGGGTGCCGAACAAGCAGCATTTTGGGGCAGTGCAGCCGCTGACCAAGTTGGTAATAGGAATACGATTGGTATTAAAAATTCAGCCATTGATCAGGTAACAGTAGCACTTGCGAATGCTGAAAGCCGCGACGAGATTATTTTATATACTCACGTACTTGATCGTCTGCTCCGTGCAGGTCATTACTTAGTGCCTTTATATGGTAAGTCGGCTACCAACGTCGCTTACTGGAATCAATACCGTCATACTGAAAAACTGCCGTCCAATGCTATCGGTATCGACTACTGGTGGACAGATAAAGCAGCAGAAGCCCGCGTTAATAAGTATTTAAAACAATAATTAGGCACTTTTGATCTGTAAAGTATTTTATAGAATATCTTAGTGATAAAGATAACTACTAGTAAGGATTTAACATGAGTATTCGTATTCACCCAATTAAAGCATTTAATGACAATTATATTTGGACATTAATTAATGACAGTAATAAACAGGCGATTGTTATTGATCCGGGTCAATCTGAACCTGTTATTGCTTACTTAGAAGAAAATGAGCTAGAGCTGACTTCAATTTGGACCACCCATCACCACCATGACCATATCGGCGGCGTAGCAGAGCTACAAGAGTCCTATCCGATGACGCATCTGGTAGCGCATGCTGAACATAACGTTGATGAAGATCAAACCATAAAAGATGGCAGTACAGTGAGTGCGTGGGGCTGCGCGGCACAAGTATGGGATGTGTCTGGTCATACTGCCAGTCATATGGCTTATATTTTAGATATCGAAGGTCGTAAGCATTGTTTTTGTGGCGACACGCTATTTAGCGCCGGTTGTGGGCGTGTTTTTACCGGAACCATTGAGCAATTACATGAGAGCTTTAAGCGCTTAAACGGCTTACCTAGCGAAACGTGGCTATATCCAGCGCACGAATATACGGCCAGTAATCTGCGTTTTGGCTTGTCGATTGAGCCTGATAATGCCGCAATGCAACAAGCATTGGCGCAAGCAGAAGAAAAAACGACACAAGGCATCCCAACATTACCGGTGACTTTAGAGCATGAGCGTGCGGTAAATGTGTTTTTACGTACGCAAGAGCCGAGTGTGATAGCAGGAGTGAAGGCTAAAGTAAATATCGATGATGAAAAATCTTTGACCGTATTTGCCGCTTTACGTGAGCTTAAAAATAACTTCTAAATGCTAGCGTAGGTTTAGAGAAATATTAGCTGCTCATATTCTCTGTTGTCATATTTGTCTATTTTAGGAAGCCGTCATTATGGGTCGTTATATCTTAAAAAGATTATTGCTGATATTACCGACGCTTTTTTTGATATTGCTGGCGAACTTTGTCATTGTACAGGCGGCACCAGGTGGACCTGTAGAGCAACAGCTTGCGCTTATCGAACAAGGCGCAAAAGACAACGCGCTGGGTGCTAATATTGGTGCGGGCAGTGCAGGCGGCAATAACAGTACCTATCAAGGGACGCGCGGTTTGTCAGAGGAGATGGTAGCAGCCATTAAT
>NZ_NEXU01000042.1:0-25198 GCF_002224105.1 Psychrobacter sp. DAB_AL32B
CATTCGGTATCGTTGTCGTTTCGCTCGAGACATTCGGTTGCTATTTCGCTTGGGCTCTGTGAGTACGCTGCTGATTTATATGATAGCGATTCCGCTTGGTATTTATAAAGCCATGCACCATGGCTCGGGAATTGACAAAGCAACTGCCATGCTGCTTGCTATCGGGCATGCGATACCAGTATTTGTATTTGCGGTGATTTTATTGGTGTTTTTTGCTGGCGGCAGCTACTGGAATATTTTTCCACTGCAAGGATTAACCTCAGAGAATTTTGATCAATTAAGCACACTTGGTAAAGTTAAAGATTACTTTTGGCATCTGGCTTTGCCACTACTAGCAAGTACGGTAGGCGGTTTTGCTGGCTTGACTTATTTGACTAAGTTTAGCTTTTTAGAAGAGTTGGGTAAGCAATATGTGCTTACTGCCCGTGCCAAAGGTTTAGGTGAGCGGCAAGTTTTATATGGTCATGTCTTTCGTAATGCCATGCTTATTATTATTGCTGGTATCCCAGCGGCTATCGTTGGGATTTTCTTTGCCGGTAACTTTCTTATTGAAATTATTTTTAAGCTTGATGGTTTGGGATTGTTAGGTTTCGAAGCCATTCAGCAGCGTGACTATCCAGTGATATTTGGTACGCTATTTATCTTCACCTTGGTCGGACTGTTATTACAGTTAATCAGCGATTTAAGTTATCACTTAATCGATCCGCGTATTGATTTTGAGGGGCGCTAATGTCAAATCATCCGCTACCCTCAAACGCATTTAATATATCTTCTTTATCGCCAATAAAAAAACGGCGCTTAAATCCTATTTGGCAAGCACGCTTAAAACGTTTTCGTCGCAATCGTCTTGGGGTGATATCGCTATTTATTTTTGCGGTGATATTTGTCATTTGTATGGCAGCCAATGTAATTGCCAATGACAAGCCACTACTGGTGCAGTATCAAGGCGATTATTATTTTCCTGTGCTAAAAGCCTATCCTGAAACAACTTTTGGCGGTGTGTTTGAAACCGAAACCAATTACAAAGACCCAGCAGTGCAAGCGCTGATTGATGAGCAGGGCTTTTATATGATGCCGCCGATTCCATTTGCTGATCAAACACCAAACGTTGAGCTGGGCATTCCATATCCCGCAGCGCCCAACAGTCAAAATTGGCTTGGTACCGATGATTTGGGTCGTGATGTACTGGCGCGCATACTTTATGGCATGCGGGTGTCATTATTGTTCGGTTTAGCATTGACGCTTGCGGGCGCTTTGATTGGTATTGTCGTCGGTGCGATACAAGGCTATTACGGTGGTTGGGTAGATTTGGCAGGGCAACGTTTTATGGAAGTGTGGGGCGGGATGCCACAGCTGTTCATGATTATTATTTTGGTCAGCTTATTTAGCCCCAGTATCACGATGCTATTTGCCATGATGTTGTTATTTGGCTGGATGGGCTTGGTCGGTTTGGTGCGGGCTGAGTTTTTGCGCGCGCGTAATTTTGACTATGTGCGGGCGGCGCGTAATCTTGGTGTTTCGGACAGTCAAATTATGCTGCGCCATATTATGCCCAATGCCTTAGCTTCGAGCTTATCGCAGCTACCATTTATCCTAACGGCTAATATTATCGCTCTGACGGCATTGGATTTCTTGGGTTATGGCTTGCCGCCTGGGTCGCCGTCATTGGGTGAGCTGATGGTACAAGGAAAAAACAATCTCGATGCGCCTTGGTTGGCCTTATCCGGATTCTTTAGCTTAACCTTTATTTTATCATTGCTAATCTTCGTTGGCGAAGCGCTGCGTGATGCGTTTGATCCAAGGCGTTCTTAATATGACCATAATTGATAAGCAAACTGACGACCTAAATAGCAACTATAGCAATACACAGCAAAAGCTAATGTTGAGTGTAGATAAACTTAGCATTGTCACTGATGCAGGCGTGGTTTTGGTCGATAAGCTATCGTATGAGCTGAGGCAAGGGCAAACTTTGGCTATCGTTGGTGAGTCAGGTTCTGGTAAATCTATTGGCAGTTTGGCGCTATTAGGGCTATTACCCGATAATTTGACCATTAGCGGTGAGGTGCAGCTAGCAAATCCAACAGGTATGAGAGTACTACCAATAGCCAATGAAAAAGGGCGTAATGCTGCGCTGCGCTCTATTCGGGGGCAACGTATCGGCATGGTGTTTCAAGAGCCGATGACGGCACTAAACCCGCTCCATACGGTTGCCAAGCAAATCGCTGAGTCTCTTCGTCTAAGCGGTGTACCTAAAAAACAATGGCGCGTGCAAACTATTCAGTTATTAAATGACGTTAATATCACTGAACCTACTGACAAACTCAATCGCTATCCGCACGAGCTGTCAGGCGGTCAACGCCAGCGCGTGATGATTGCTATGGCGTTAGCGCAGCAGCCTGATATTTTAATCGCTGACGAACCAACTACCGCGCTTGATGTGACTTTGCAGCATGAAATTCTTGAGCTATTAGATGCTCTTAAGCGTCAGCATAATATGGCGATGGTGCTTATAAGTCATGACCTCAATCTAGTTAGACGCTACAGTGACGAGGTTATTGTTATGCGTCAAGGGCAGACGATTGAGCAAGGGCAGACTGCAGTAGTTTTTAACCAGCCTAAAGCGGATTATACCCGCTCTCTGATTCAGCAAGATTTTGGGCAAGCGCTAAACTTCTCTGATGATGAGCAAAGTCAGCAATCGACTGTATTGCAAGTAAATAACCTACAAGTACAATTTCCCATTGAAAAAAGTCTCTTTGGTGGTACTAAGCGCTGGTTCGATGCGGTCAAAGACGTCGATATGACCCTACAAAAAGGGCAGGCGTTGGGTATCGTTGGTGAGTCAGGCTCTGGCAAGACGACGATTGCACTGGCGCTGAGCCAGTTGCTCAGCAATCAAGCGCATATGGGTGGGAAAATTGTCGTCAATGGACAAGAGATTGCAGCTTTGTCAAAAAGCGAGCTGCGTAAGTTTCGCTCGCAAATTCAGATGGTCTTTCAAGATCCATTTGCTAGTATCAATCCTCGAATGACGGTCATGCAAATCGTTGAAGAGGGGTTGCTTGTACAAGGCGTTGGTAAGATAGTGCGGCAGCAAGCGGTAATGGACAGTCTTGCTACCGTGCATCTGCCAGTTGAGTTTGCTGAGCGCTATCCGCATGAGCTATCAGGTGGTCAGCGTCAACGCGTGGCATTGGCGCGCGCCCTGATTATGCAGCCCAGTTTATTGATATTGGATGAGCCAACGTCTGCGCTTGATAGTACCACGCAGGTGACTGTAGTGAATTTGCTACGAGAGATTCAACAAAAACTACAAATTAGTTATGTGTTTATTAGTCATGACTTAAAAGTAGTGCGCGCCTTGTGCCAGCAAGTTATGGTACTTAAAGATGGCGTGTGCGTCGAGTCTGGTGTTAGCGAAGATGTATTTAATAATCCGCAGCATTCTTATGCGCAGCAATTATTGCAGGCGAGTGTGCTTTAGCTCATACAGATAGCGTTAAATAAGCAGAACATAGCAGTTCATAGTAATCATGACATCCTGAAAAGTACAGTGCTACAATAAGTTAAACAGACGTTCACTTTAGTTATATGCTTAAAATTTTTTAATTAAAGAGTAGTTTAATTTACTGCTTTAAATGATTGTCATCGTCATTATTACCATCATTAAAAAGGATTTTTACCCATGAAAAAACAAAACAGTATTACTAAATTAGTAAATACTAATGGATTACAGAATGTCGGTTATTTGGCCGTTGCCAAAACTCGTGCCAAAGTACTAAAAGCATTCGCTTACGTTGTTCCAATTAGACGACCCATGCTATTCGTTGGTGAAACCTCTTGTGATGAGTTATGCGATATGGCCATCAATGAAGGCAGCACCAATATATTTATCGTCACTGATGCCGTGCTCAATAAGCTTGGTATACCAGCCAAAGTGACTGATTATCTAGATAAAAAAAATATCAGCTACACCGTTTATGATGGTATTACACCCGACCCTACTTTTAAGGTTGTTGAAGAGGGGTTACGTAAATCTATCGATGCTAAGTGCGATTCAATAATAGCCATCGGTGGTGGTTCAGTAATTGACGCGGCTAAGATGATCGCTATGTCGCAAGGCAATAACTGCAAGCCTAAACAGCTTATCGGCATTCTTAAAGCAAGAAAGCCTTCTGTACCGTTATATTGCGTGCCTACGACTGCGGGTACTGGCTCAGAGGCGACGCTTGGTGCGGTTGTATCCGATGATAAAACTCATCAAAAAGCACTGTCTATCGACCCAAGAATGGTGCCACTGGCAGCGGCTATTGATCCTGTTATTATGAAAGGTATGCCGGCTCATATCACAGCGGATACGGGTATTGATGTGTTGACCCATGCGTTAGAGGCGTGGATGAGTGTAAATGCCAGCGTCGAGACTGATTATTATGCGGCCTCTGCAGCCAAAGCTGTTATGCAATATCTACCGCTGGTTTATAAAGATGGCGGCAATCTTAAAGCAAGAGAAGAGATGGGTATAGCCGCTCATTACGGTGGTATCGCCTTTAACAAGGCTGGTTTGGGTTATGTCCATGCTATCGCTCACCAACTAGGGGCGTATTATAGTATTCCTCATGGCCGAGCCAATGCCATCGTGCTGCCTTATATACTTGACGTCAACCGTAAAGCGAGCCAAAAAAGATTGGCGGAGCTTGCTAGAAAAACGGGCATGGTACAAGCAGGCCAAGCAAGCAGTAGTGATAGCGATATTACCGATCATCTAATCGCTCAGGTACGCGACTTGATTGCAACCTTAAACATCGAGCCAACAGTCAAAGGTATGAAAACCAGCGATTTTGATAGTATGGCTAAAGCCGCTGCAAAAGAAGTCAGTGACACTTATGCGGTACCGATGTACATGCCCGCATCTGGTATCAAAGATATCTTAACGAAAATTAAGCAGGCCAGTGATGAGCGTGCAGATAAAGATAAGAGTAGCGATAAAGTAGCATAAGTTTTTTATCGAATTGATCCTCTAACAATAGCGTAAAACAAAGCCTATTACCCTCTTGGGAATAGGCTTTTTTTTGAATAATAGTTCAGGGCATTGTAAATATATAACAATTTAGGAATGTTTCAGTGATACCTGAGGGTTACGATGGTTACATGATATAACTCTTAGGAGCTTTTTATGAGCCGCCAATTATTAATGAATTACAAATTACAGGCTAAAGTCGTTGGTATGGCCATAGTAGCGAGCAGTGCTTTTTACGTTGGTTGTGCTGCCACTGAAAGTACTCCTGCTGTGAAAAATACTCCTATCGATAATCCCTATGCACCTACAGATTCAAATTTAGCGGTGGCGACAGTGGCTGGTGGGTGTTTCTGGTGTGTGGAAGCTGGTTATGAAAAGATTCCTGGCGTAGTAGAGGTGGTGTCGGGTTATACTGGTGGTCAGACTGACAACCCTACTTATAGCACAGTATCAGCTGGTGGCACAGGGCATACTGAAGCGGCTCAAGTCTATTATGATCCGACGAAGATTACCTACAATGGTATTGTTCAAGCGCTATGGCGAATCGCCGATCCTACCGATGATAAAGGTCAGTTCGTAGACCGTGGTACACAGTACCGTCCCGCTATTTTTTACAAAAACGATCAAGAAAAGCAGATAGCCGAAGCTGCTAAGCAATCTCTGCAAGCCTCTGATGTCTATAAAAAACCAGTGGTAATCGAGATTGTTTCTGCTAGTACATTTTACCCAGCGGAAGAGTATCATCAGGATTATTACAAAAAGAACCCGCTACGTTATAAGGCTTATACCTTTAACTCTGGTCGCTACCAGTTTATCGAAAGCGTCTATGGTAAAGCCTATGAGCTAGATTTTAGCCAATTCAAACCGACTGCACCCAGTACAAAGCAGGTAACGTCGAATAAGACGGCGACAGTCACGGCAGCTGCAGTTAAAGAAACCTTGGGCTTTGACCCAGATACGTTTGTGAAGCCGGCACAAGCTGAGCTTAAAAAATCACTAAGCGACATTCAATACAAAGTCTCTCAGGAAGATGGTACTGAGCGCGCTTTTGATAACGCTTATTGGGATAATAAAGCGCCTGGGCTGTATGTCGATGTGGTGTCAGGTGAACCGTTATACTCGTCTCGTGATCAATACAAGTCTGGTACAGGCTGGCCCAGCTTTACCCGTCCACTGAATACTAGTTTGGTTGTTGAAAAGGACGATCGAGGAATATTTGGAACCCGTACTGAAATTCGTAGTCGCTATGCAGACTCACATGTAGGTCATGTCTTTGATGATGGTCCAGCACCGACGGGTAAACGCTATTGTATGAACTCAGCGGCGATGCGCTTTATTCCACTTGCACAGATGGATTCAGCTGGTTATGGCAATTGGATTGATGAAGTAAAATCGATCAGTTAAGCCTTGTCATATTTTAATTAAGGGTTGCTCGCTAATTTTTAATCACTGCTACGTTGAGTGATGCGCATTAAAAAAGGATACCTAGGTATCCTTTTTTGTTCTTTATTATTTGCTGTTTCTTACTAGTATTAAAACGCCGGTTGACGTCTAGGTATCGCACTTAAAAATTCATTACGCGCTTGATTGTCGTGTACATATTCACCTAACATCGACATCGTGCGTGTAGTAGAGTGTTGCTTATTGACACCGCGCATCATCATACACATGTGAGCGGCATCCATGACTACTGCCACACCGCGGCAACCCGTCACATCCATAATCGTTTGCGCTATTTGTTCGCTTAAGTTTTCTTGAACTTGCAATCGACGAGCAAACATATCGACGATACGAGCAAATTTTGATAAGCCTAATACGTGCCCATTTGGTAAATAGCCGATGTGCGCGATACCATGAAAGGGCAACATATGGTGTTCACATAATGAATAAAATTCAATATTTTGTACCAATACCAGCTCACGGTTGGTCGATGGAAATAAGGCGTCATTAACGACCTCATCTAGGCTTTGATGGTAGCCTTTGGTCAAATGTGCAAAGGCTTTGGCGGCTCGTATTGGGGTGTCTTCAAGTCCTGGACGATGCAAGTCTTCACCCGTTGAGGCGATGAGCTGACGATAGGACTCGGTACTTTCTTCATAATTTGATGTTATTGTTGGGGTATTGCTCATAAGTTTGGCAGCCATCCAAAATGTGGGTGTAGCTTAACGCTAAATCCTTGTTTACAAATAACGGTTGTAAAGGATTTTTATAAAAATTGTGCAAGCTTGGAAGGGTTGTGATTATACTTGAAATGCGCTCAATTTCCTACCGTTAAGGACAATACCTCTCATCTATATAATATAAGGCTGTCTGAAGTATTATATGTCAAGGACATAAATAGTTGGTTTAAGCCATTCGCTAAGACAGTTATAGTTTACGACTGTTTACTTAAATTGATTCGTGTATAATAAAGCGACTTCTATGTTTTAATTGCTACTTTTTATAAAAAACTATCTTAACGAATTTTAATCGTTTAACAAGGAAATATCATGCTACTACAAGGACAGCGTTTTGTCGTCACCGGCATTGCTAGCAAACTTTCTATTGCCTGGGCAATTGCTGAGGCGCTACATCGTGAAGGCGCCTCGTTAATTCTTACTTATCCCAATGATAAAATCAAAAAACGTGTGGATATGGCGGCTGAAAAATTTGAGGCCGATCTAGTACTTGAATGTGATGTGGCGTCTGATGAGTCGATCGCTGCCTGCTTTGAACAAGTCACTGCGCATTGGGGTGATGGTATTAATGGTGTGGTACATGCGATTGGCTTTGCACCAATGGATCAGCTTGATGGCGATTTTGTCAATGCGACCACTCGTGAAGGCAGCCAAATTGCTCATGATATTTCAAGCTACAGCTTTGTGGCATTGGCAAAAGCCTCGCGTGAGTTGCTTGCCATGCGCCATGGCTCAATGTTGACGTTAACGTATGAAGGTAGTATTTCGGTATTGCCAAATTACAACGTTATGGGCATGGCAAAGGCCAGTCTTGAAGCGAGTGTTCGTTATCTTGCCACCTCTATGGGTGGTGAAGGTATTCGCGTTAATGCCATCTCAGCTGGACCTATTCGTACGCTTGCGGCCAGTGGTATCAAATCATTCCGTAAAATGCTCGATATCAGTGAAAAGATTGCGCCGCTACAGCGTAACATTACTCAAGCTGAAGTCGGCAATGCCGCGTTATTCTTATTATCACCGTGGGCATCAGGTATCACTGGCGAGATCATGTTCGTTGATGCAGGTTTCAATACCGTTGCCATTAGTGAGCAGCTAATGATGATAGATGAAACAAAATAATTGCATTTAATCATTAATTATATGATTTGAGAAATACGCAAGGCAGCCAATTGGCTGCCTTTTTTGGTTATACTATGGACTTTTTCGATGATAAGCCATTAGGCCATTAGGCGACGAATATGATAACCAGACTACCAAAATGGATATTGTGGGGCGGGGCAGTATTGGCATTTAGTGCAGGCTGCGTCAACACTGCAGCATTGATGGGTTTTACCAATTTGTCGGTCTCTCATGTCACAGGCAACGTGAGCTTATTTGCAGCGGCTATTGCTTATTTAGACGCTCGCAGTATCTTATATATCGGTGCACTACTGTTATCTTTTTTGGCAGGGGCGATTTTGAGCGGCTTTGTCATTGGTCAGACGTCATTGAAACTGGGTAGACGTTATGGCACTGCGCTATACATTGAAGCGGCATTATTGTTAATAAGCTATTGGTTATACCAGCAGCACGATTATCTAGGACAATTGGCAGCTGCCATGGCATGTGGATTACAGAATGCGATGGTAGCGACTTATAGCGGAGCAGTGATTCGAACCACGCACTTGACCGGATTGACCTCAGACATGGGCGCTGCTATCGGTAATTGGTTAGCAGGTCGGCGCATCAGTAAACCAACATTAGGATTTCAAGCGATCATCTGGTACTGCTTCTGCGGTGGTAGTGCTGTAGGGGCTTTTTTATATGCCAGAGTAGGCTACGGTGCTTTGTTCTTACCCATTGCCATTGTGTTGACTGCCGCCTTTGTCTACAACTATGTATCGGACAATCTGCCAGAAAAAAGACAGCCAAGACAAAAAAAGCGCCCATCGGTTTGATGAGCGCTTTTTTTGTTTGAGTTTTTATGTTCAAATAAATGTAAAACCGTATTTTATTTATCGTCTTCTTTATGATCTTCGTGCTCGTGCATACCCTGCATCATATCGAGAGCTGAATCATCGGTACGCTGTTGGTCTTTTTTAGCAAGGCCATCTTGATTGATATCTTGTCTTGCCATCTTAGTCGTTGAGTCAGTCTTATTGTCATCTGCCATGAGAGGCTCCTATTTGTTTTTATTAACGTTCTTCACCAACTAAGTATGTGATACTGCTTATGAGTTGTACAGGGCAGATGTGGGCATGTTTAGTGACGGTGTGTAACTTTGTATCAGCCCGACTCATAGTTCTCTTGAACAGATTTAAAAGTATATTTCTACAGCCAATTGGTTTTGGATAAATGAGATAAAAACTATATTTCTAATATGGTTTTTATAATACCTATATTGAACATATTTTGGTGGATAATGTTTCTGCTATGATGGCGGCGTATTTTGGTAAGCACAGTTATAAAGCTATTATTCACTGTTGAAATACGTCTTTATATTTACAATTCTTAACACCGTCTTTGGGCACAATAAGGACATTAAAGGACATTGTATGTCAGAGAAAAAACTAGACAGCCATCTACCTGATGATGGCAATGAATATTTATTTACTGATACCTTTCCAAAGGGTACAGGTAAAGGATTGATAGTTGTCGCCATTGCGGCGGTTATCAGTCTGTTTATCTATAATGTATTGCCTTACGATATTAGTGCCAATAAAGGCCTCGCCATGCTGTTCTTTATCGGCGTGTTATGGTTGACTGAAGCGGTACATGTGACCATTACAGCGATATTGGTCGTTGTCATAGGCGCACTTATTGGTTTACCGGACTTCGATGCTGCCATCGGTTTACAAAGCTTTGCCAACCCCATTATTTATTTGTTCTTTGGTGGTTTTGCGCTAGCGGCAGCGTTGCATGTACAGCAATTAGATAGAAAAATTGCGCTCAAGATTCTATCAATGTCAGGCGGCAATCTTAGAAACGCGGTATTCTTAATATTTGGGGTCACTGCATTTTTATCGATGTGGATTTCGAACACGGCTACTGCAGCGATGATGCTGCCATTGGCGCTTGGTATTCTAACGCAGGTTGATCGTGAAAAAGACCGTGGCACTTTTGTATTCGTCCTATTAGGTATTGCTTATTCTGCCAGCCTTGGTGGTTTGGGTACGATTGTTGGTTCGCCGCCCAATGCGATTGCTGCCAAAGCGCTTGATATCGCTTTTGTCGATTGGATGAAGTTTGGTATTCCAATGATGTTAGTGCTGTTGCCATTATTGCTTGGTGCAATGTATTTGTTCCTCAAGCCTAACTTGAATCGTCAGGTAACGCTTAACGAAGACGAGCCTATTGAATGGAACAAGCCACGTGTGCTGACAATTATCGTCTTTATCGTCACCGCATTGAGCTGGATACTCTCAAAACAAATTGGTGCAGCACTTAATGTCGATGATATTGATTCAATTGTCGCGTTATTAGCGGCATCAGCAGTGGTTAGCTTAGGTTTGGTGTCGTGGAAGCAAGTGTCTGACAATACCGACTGGGGCGTACTCATGTTGTTCGGTGGTGGTATTGCACTATCAACGGTTTTAAAAGTATCAGGAGCATCTTTGGTTCTTGGTCAAACCGTTGCTAATGGACTAGCATCTGCACCGCTTATCATAGTGGTACTTGCAGTCTCTGCGTTCATTATCTTCTTAACGGAGTTTGCTTCTAATACCGCTTCTGCAGCCTTGTTAGTACCTGTGTTTGCTGCCATTGCTGAGCAAATGGGTCTGCCGCCTGCAGTATTAGTAATGATTATCGGTATCGGTGCTTCTTGTGCCTTTATGCTACCTGTTGCTACTCCGCCAAACGCTATTGTGTTTGGTACCGGTCTCATTAAGCAAACAGAGATGATACGTGTTGGTGTGATACTTAATATCATTGCTACGTTCGTAGTGGGTTTGTGGGCGTATTTTTTCTTACTATAGCTTAGCAATCAAGATTGTTATAACCATAAAGACCCAATGTTTAAGTGACTCTTGAACATTGGGTTTTTCATTTACTCGTAGCAATAATGTCTGTATAAAATACTTATCGTTTGTTCTCTTGTAGCCATCAGCAAAAGTATTCGAATCATTTTTATAAATAGTAAATAATGTCATCTCATTAAATGGAATTGATAACATGGCACAACGGTTAGTAAAAATTATCATTTATCTGCTTCTTGCTATCATTGCTCTACTAGCTGCGCTCCTAGCCTTTTTTTGGGCGCCTGATCGTAGCGTGGCTGAGCTTAAGCAATGGCAATTGCCTGACAGCGAGTTTATAGCTATTCAAGGGTTGCAGGCTCATGTGCTGCAATCAGATAAGTGTGATGTTTATCGCAGTAAAGAGTCAATTGATCAAGCGGTTAGCACTGGAAAGTCGCTACCTGAAGCTGTCGTTTTATTGCATGGAACATCGGCAAGTTTGCACACATGGCAAGGCTGGACGAAAGCGTTAAGTGACGAGTATTGCGTTGTTAGTATGGATTTACCGGGTTTTGGTTTAACTGGTCCATATACAGATGAGACCACAAAGTATAGTAGCGCTAATTACGCTAAATTCGTCGTGCAAGTGCTCGATCGCTTAAACCTAAATCAAGTGACAAAAGTGACATTGGCAGGCAATTCTTTAGGTGGCAAAATCGCGTGGCGTACAGCGGCTCTTTATCCTGACCGTATTGATAAGCTTATCTTAGTTGATGCCGTTGGCTATCCAGCGACGCCAAAGCATGTGCCTATTGGTTTTAAGTTGGCAAAGTATTCGGCGTTGACGCCTATATTAAGTCGTGTATTGCCGCGAGATGTGGTTAAAAAAAGCGTGCTTAGTGTTTATGCTGATGATACTAAGGTCGATGAAGCATTGGTTGATCGGTATTATGATTTGACGCTGCGCCAAGGTAACCGGCAAGCATTAAATCGTCGCCTACAAGAGACTGATAATAATAGTGACCAAGCACAAATTAAACAATTATATTTGCCGACTTTAATTATTTGGGGCGCACAAGATGACCTTATTCCCGTCGAGAATGCTACGCTCTTCCATAGAGATATTGCTAATAGCCAGCTCAAAATATTTGATGATTTAGGACATGTGCCGCACGAAGAAGATCCTATAACAACTGTTAAAGTGGTCAGAGATTTTTTGAAGCAGCCATTCAAAGTCTATCGAGCTGATTAGTCACTGACTACTAACTGAATATGTTTATCTAATAAGGAAGGCTTCATATGCTAACACTATATATGGTTCAGCTAGGCGGTCGTCCCAAAGGGCGGCTGATTGAGCAACACGATATATTTTTTGGCGTGGCCAATCAGGTTAATGAGTTAATAACAGATATCAATAGCCATTGGCCTGAAGTAAAAAACAAGTGGCACATTGATTCGTACCGAGCGATTACTAAGGTTAATGATTATGCTATTAAATTGGTTGAATCAAGCAACCAAGTAGAGAATAACCATACTCTAAAGCTATTCTTTATCAATTTAGGCGGCTATCAGCAGGGCAGCTTTGAAGAGTTTCATTATAAACTACTCATCGTTGCTGCCAATCAAGCGGAGGCGATTAAACAGGCAAAGCAGAGCCAGTTTTATAAACAGTTTACTTTTAATGATAAAGCCTCACCTTTTAATGCCGCTTCACACATTGATGATAAGTTTGAGGTAGATATAGATGACATATATAACGTAAACGACCTTATCTCAAATGTTGAGATTGTTATTGAACCTACTGCTTGCGCGCTCGATGGAAGTCTAAATGCTGTAGAAGATAAAGAATATGTAGGATATTTAAGTATTAAAAATCTTAAAAAATTAGCACTGTAATAATATTGATTGTTACTTATGTATTTGTATATTTTCAGCTGTATGGTTGAATCACTTTATATATCTGAGAGACTTATGATGGCTTTATTAATTTAAGATAGTCGTTCAGCAGCAATGCAAGCCTAAACCATATACGAGCAACTTGAATCACAGCCCAATTATCCCCATAATCTAACCACTTCCAAATAATAAATAGCCTAAGTAAATATGCCTGATACTCCAAAAGATAACCAACAAAACAGCCAACATGCGAAAGCTAAAAATCTGAACGCTGATGCAAACGATAAGCCGCAAGAAAATACAGACACTCAAAATACAGTTTCTGTTGCTAATTTACCGGTGCTCGTAAAAGATGAGTATTATCTAAGCCGTCTTGAGCGTGAGCTGGCACGTGCAAAATCGTCTAAAAAGCCTGCTGCTAATAAAAATCCTAATGCAGATGCCAAACACGACGCTAAAAATAGCAATGATTTAGAGAAAAAACGTGCACAATTTGAAAAGTTAAAAACTCGCTCACAACAAGCGGTGCAAGCGCGTATGGACAGTATTCCAGATGAGCTAGCAACCAAATTAAATCTTGATTTGCCAGTCAGCCAACGTGCTGATGATTTGATACAGGCGATTATTGATAATCAAGTGATTATCGTTGCTGGCGAGACTGGTTCTGGTAAAACAACGCAGCTACCTAAATTAGCGATGCTGGCAGGTCGCGGTATACGTGGGCAGATAGGGCATACACAACCAAGACGGCTTGCAGCACGCAGTGTAGCCAACCGGATTGCCGAAGAGTTAGGTGAGCAATTAGGTAACACCGTTAGCTTTAAGATTCGCTTTAATGAGCAGGGCACGGCGCAATCAGTTATTAAGCTGATGACTGATGGTATCTTATTGGCTGAGCTTGGTCATGATCGCTTTTTAAGTAAATACGATACGATCATTATTGATGAGGCGCATGAGCGTAGCCTTAATATTGACTTTATTATGGGCTATCTTAAAAAACTGCTACCTAAGCGTCCAGACTTAAAAGTCATTATTACCTCGGCAACACTAGATACTAAGCGCTTTAGTGAATACTTTAGTCATTACGACGCCAAGCTTAAACGCCAAGTACCAGCGCCTATCTTTAATGTAGAAGGGCGCAGTTTCCCAGTTGAAGTACGTTATCGTCCATTGACTGACGAGCCGGTAACCAGCTCAGACGATGACAGCTACGATGATTTTGAAGAGAATCTACCGCGTGCGGTGGTTGCCGCTGTAGAGGAGTGCTTTAGCGATGCGCAAAATAAAGGTCATGCTGATCAAGCTGATATCTTGATATTTGCGGCGACTGAGGCTGAGATACGTGAGTTACAAGATGTCCTTGAGCGGCACGGACCAAAGCATACTGAAGTGCTGCCATTATTTGCACGGCAGACTTACGAAGAGCAGCAGCGCATCTTCCAGCCGTCCGGTCGCGGTCGCCGTATCGTCATTGCGACCAACGTTGCTGAGACTGCGCTGACCGTACCCGGTATTCGTTATGTCATTGACTTAGGGTTTGCGCGGATTTCGCGTTATTCATACCGCTCTCGCGTTCAGCGTTTACCGATTGAAGCCATTGCCCAAGCTGCCGCCAATCAGCGTAAAGGTCGCTGTGGTCGCGTTGCGCCTGGGGTTTGTATTCGCTTATATAGCGAGGAAGACTTTAGTGGTCGTCCTGAATTTACAGAACCTGAAATTCTACGTACCAACTTAGCATCCGTAATTTTACAAATGGCAAATCTGCGTTTAGGCAGTGTTGATGACTTTGATTTTATTGAGCCACCTGATAGTCGTTTAGTTACTGATGGGCATAAACTGTTAAATGAGTTGGGTGCCATTACTGAAAAAGATGAGCAAGCAGCTAGTCATTCAAATGCTAAGGCGAATAGCACAGCAAGCAGCAAGTCAAAACGACAACAAGGTCTCGATCATTTAAAGTTGACGCGAATTGGGCAACAGATGGCGCGTATGCCAATCGATCCAAGGCTGGCACGTATGTTAGTTGCCGGTTCTGACTTTGACTGTATCCGTGAAATGTTGATTGTGGTTGCCGCGCTTGCAGTTCAAGATCCACGTGAGCGTCCGGCTAATAAACGTACCCAAGCTGATCAAAAGCATGCAGAATTCCGTCAAGACGATTCAGACTTCTTGTTTTATCTTAGTTTATGGAAAGCATTGTTTGAAAAAGATGAAGACGGTAATAAGCTATCAGGTAATCAGCGCAAGCAGTTTACCAAGAAAAACTATCTCAGCTTTCCACGCGTACGAGAATGGCATCAGACCCATCGTCAGTTGGTGCAAATGGTCACCGAACTTAAGCTGACTGATGATGCCGACTCAAAACCTAATACTAAAAATGGTGAGTTAGTTAATAGTGATCCAACGGGTGTTGAAGATGAGGAACTTAAAGCGGTTAAATATGCCAATTTGCACCGTGCATTATTAACCGGATTGTTATCTATCATTGCCCATAAGACCGAAAGCCGCGGTGAGTATCTGGCAGCTCGTCAGCAAAAGACTAAGATTTTCCCAGCTAGTACGGTATTTAAACAGATACCACCTTGGGTAATGGCGTTTGAGATGGTAGAGACCTCGCAAGTCTTTATGCGTACTGTTGCCAAAATTGAACCTGAATGGATTATTTCAGCAGCTGGCAACTTGTTAAAATACCACTACTTTGAGCCGCATTGGTCGAAAAAGACGGGACGCGTCAAAGCCTACGCGCAGATTAGTCTATTTGGCCTGATTATTATTGGTAAGCAGCTAACCAATTATGAACAAGTTAATCTAATTGAAGCGCGTGAGATATTTATCCGTGATGGCTTAGTGACGGGTAACTTCGGTAGGCAAGCACCATTTTTACAGCATAATATGGATAAAGTGGCAGATATTGAGCGGATTGAAGATAAATTGCGTCGCCGCGATTTATTGGTCGATGAAGAAACGCTCTATCAATTTTATGATAAAAAAATCCCTGAACATATTGCCAGCCGTAAAGCTTTTGAAGATTGGCGGGCAGAAGTAGAAAAGACTGATAGTAAATATCTGTTCTTTACTGATGATGATGTTTTAAATAGCCAAGCACCTACGACTGGCGACTTTCCTGAAGTTTGGCAACTGGGCGATTTGAAATTACCATTACGTTATATCTTCGATCCATCAAGCGATGACGATGGGGTGACTATTCGAGTGCCACTTGCCGCACTACCACAGCTTGATGCTATTGAGCTACTGTGGGGTGTACCCGGTTGGCGTTTTGAGTTGGTGTTGCAATTACTAAAGTCATTGCCGAAAGAGATTCGTCGGCAAATTGTACCTATCCCAGATACGGCCGATAGCTTGTTCGATGAGCTACAGCCTGCTGGTGGTCAGGGCCTGCTTAAACAGCTTTGCCAAGCGTTAAATCGTCGCGGCATTATGTCGGTGACACCTGATAATTTTAATCCGTCTACGATTGATCGTTATCTACAGCCGCAAATCTGTGTGGTTGATGATAAAAACCGCATTATCGAAAAAGGTCGTGACTTACAAACGCTTCAGATTCGTCATGCAAGTGAGACCAGTCAAGCCGTCACTGAACAGCAAGGCGCGCATACGAGCTTCCCTGAGCACTTTAAATTTAGTAAAAACCATCATAGCGCTGGCGTGGTAATGAAGCAGTTTGCCGCCTTGGTGACTGATGAGGCAGGCGCGGCAGTATCGATTCATCAATATACTGATGTGAATGCTGCATTGCAGGCGCATCGTATAGGTGTCTTAACGCTCATGAAAGGGCAGCTTGGCGCGAAGAAGAAACAGCTGACCAGTCAAATTGATAGCATATTCAAATTGGCTTTTGCACCACTTGGCGATATGGAAAAGTTAAAAACTATCGTTATTGATGCTGCGTTAGATGCCGCCCTTGAGGAGCATTATATACTCTTTGATCATAGTGCAGACTTACCTGAAAGCGCCGATAGCATTGCGACGAATCTGGCAGAGGAGTTACCGTTCACCCTTGAGGAATACACTCAAACGGCAGAAGCAGTGCTCAGTAATTTCTTATTGACCGGTCAAGCAGTGATTAAGACACTTAAAAATGTCTATACCCGTTGGCAGCGTATTCGTCAGAGCTTACTAATGCTTGATCGCGAAATATTTGGTGAGTCTATTGATGACATCGAGGACCAGTTGGAAGATTTGCACTTAGCGAAGTTTGTTTATCGAATGGATTATAGTCATTGGCAGCAGTATCCACGCTATTTAGAAGCGCTCCAAATTCGCCTTGAACGCCTTGAACATAATATCGAAGCCGATCTAGAAGGCGTCTATGCGCTCGATTTACATATGGAACGCTTGTCAGGGCGTGCTGATAGCGAATCTATCAGTGAATATCGCTGGCTAGTCGAGGAATATCGCATTCAATTATTTGCCCAGCCGATGAAAACGCGTATGGCTGTATCACCAAAACGTCTAAGTAAAATGTGGGATAAGGTCAGTTAGATTGATGATTATGCTTTTGTTATCTTTAATAGTAAGCGCCTACTTTTTAGACTTTTTATCACTACCAAATTTGCCTCTACAGGGTATGCCAAGGCGATAAACTTACCTAATACTTAAAGTTTCCTTAATAATTAAAGTACCCTAAATACTTAAATACATAATTTGTTACTTCTTATTTGAGCGTCATAATGTTTTAATGGGTATCAAAGAAAATTAGGACTTAATATGGAAAGGATATCCAATCTTGAAGTGCTCGTGTCATCTAAAATAAACACTGCACATTCGGAACGTGAAGAAAAAGTCTCGTTATTAACCGGCGAGATGGCACAAAAGATAGTAAATGCTGCTTTTCTAGCAGCGCAAAAAGATAAGCTGATGGTGTCGATTACGATCGTTGATCGTTCGGGACAGACACTTGCCCTGTTAAGGGATCATCGAGCAGGCGTACATACTATTCGTTCTAGTTATAAAAAAGCTTACACTGCCAATTCGCAAAAGAGAGAAACCGCTGTTATTGCTAAAGGGATCAAAGACGGAACGATTCCTGAAGATATCAGATACTTAGATGAAAACTTTCTGATGATGCCTGGTGGTGTGCCTGTTTTTATCGATGGTATTGTAGTTGGAGCAATTGGTGTAGGCGGTGCGCACGGTAGTGAAGACGTTCAGATTGCAAAAGCAGGCTTAAAAGCTTTAGGCTTACAGAAGTTATAAAAGCTGTTGTCTATGATTGTAGCCAATCCCGCTATCCGCTTGTATCTGACTTGCCACTGGCGTGTGCTCTTTTCCGTTATTTATGTTCCTGCTTAGCGAGACCACATCTAACGGAGAGCACATCGCCATCGTCTGCATCAGGATACCGCTACTATCGGGGCTAAACTGCACCACCAAATAAATAAAAAGGCTGGATTAGCAATTGCTAACCCAGCCTTTTTTTGACCTCATACCAACTAAATCAATAATTTAACCTTTGGGTAAACCATATTGGCAGGAGATAGGATATCATCCAATGTTGCTTTATCCATCAGTTTTTCTTCTAAAACGATGTCATAAACGCTGCCACCAGTTTCTTGCGCTTTTCTAGCAACATAAGAAGAAGAGTCATAACCTAGATGCGGATTAAGTGCAGTAACCAGTCCGATGTTATTAAACACTTCGATGTTACAAGCCTCGTTATTCATGATGAGACCATCGATGCAGCGAGTGGCAAACATCTCACAAATATTGGCAAGCATGCTCATACCCGTAAATAAATTAAAGGCAATAACCGGCTCAAAAACGTTCAACTGTAATTGACCATTCTCTGACGCCATAGCGATGGTGCTATCAATACCCATGATTTGGAAACAAGCTTGGTTCACCACTTCCGGGATAACTGGGTTTACTTTACCAGGCATGATTGAGCTACCAGGTTGCATTTCAGGTAGGCGATATTGCGCCAAACCGGCACGAGGACCAGAAGATTGCAAACGTAAATCGTGTGCAATTTTTGATAGGCGTACTGCAAAAAGACGCAAGTTACCTGATAAGGCAACATAAGCACTGGTATCTTGCGTGGCTTCAATTAAGTCTTCAGCGATATAGTAAGGTCTATCAGTCAGCTCAGATAAGGTGTTGGCAACCTCTTCTGAATAGCCAGCCGGCGCATTCAGACCAGTACCAATCGCTGTGCCGCCCATATTAATTTCATGAAATAGCGCGCGAGTCGCTTCGATGCGCTCCATTTCTTTTTTGATCATTGTTGCAAATGCATTAAACTCTTGACCTGCTGTCATAGGCACAGCGTCTTGCAAATGAGTGCGACCCATTTTTAACTTATCGGCCAGCTCAACACTTTTATTTTTAAAGCTGTTATACAAAATATCCATTTTAGATAATAAGCGCACGCAGTAATCATCTAACGCAATTTTTAGCGCGGTAGGATAAGCGTCGTTGGTCGACTGTGAAAGGTTAACATCATTATTTGGGTGTACATGCTGATATTCGCCTTTCTTGTGACCTAAAATCTCTATTGCTCGATTGGCAATTACTTCGTTGGCATTCATATTGGTTGAAGTGCCAGCACCGCCTTGGAACATATCGACAATAAACTGATCATGATATTTATTAGCGATTAAATCATCGCACGCTGCCACAATGGCGTCTTTGGTTATTTCATTTAATACACCCACTTTATTATTGGCAATGGCAGCGGTTTTTTTGACGGTCGCAAAAGCACGAATAAAAGTAGAAAACTGATGTAAGCGTACACCACTAACAGTGAAGTTTTCAAAAGCCCGTAAAGTTTGGATACCATAGTAAGCATCAGCAGGGACATCACGATAGCCGAGTAGATCGTGTTCTTGGCGAGTAGCAGTAGTCATTCAATAAAATTCCTTTAATAAAAAGCCCTGACTAATATGATGCCTCGACCCTCATTTTTATTAAAAGAAGAGTCGAGGCATCATATTAGTCAATCAATTGGTTCAACCCTATAGGATAAGCTTTTTACACGGTGATTAATAATGAATTTTTATTGCATGATGCATAATAAAACAAAATTTTTTATATATTAAAATTTTGTAGCAGCAGAACGTTGCCATAGTTGTGTTTATTTCAACTTAACTATAGGAGCGATTATGCTTATAACATTAAAAAAGCAAAGACAATGATCGTTTGTCTTTGCTTTTTTAATGCTAATATTTGTTTTAAGAGTCAGCTCGTCTAACCTCAGCTTTAGGGTTTCGCCCGAATATTTTCTGTCATCACGCCCATGGCATAAAAGAATAGGGCAAACAGCGTCAATGCTATGATAAAAGGTGTAAACACCCAAATAACAATATTAATTAATAATGAAGATAATAAGCCATTGAATATGATGGTATGGGGTGCGATAAAGTCAGTAACCACATCGACTGCACGCTTAGCAATCGGAAAGAGTAGTGTACTAACCCCTAAGATATAGATATATTTAGCAAAGTCAGGGTTGCTCGTTAGGACAATAGCGTAAAATCCTACGTAAAAGAAAACACCTAATGCCCAACATTTGAGAGTGTAGCTTAAACGAATCATGTCCCATCCTCCCGAAGTCTGCTACTATTTTATAAAGAATTAAAAGTTTGACTAAAAGTTAAAATCTTGATTGAGAATTAAAATCGTTCTAATAAATGCAAAATATTGAATATATTATATATGTTATATTATGAATATATAAGTCAAGTCAACTGTTTTCTATAATTATCTTCATTTTACTAATCACTCACTGGGTGTTAGCTTTATACATAAGCGTTTATCAGTTAATAATAAATAGCCTAAGCAAAAATTAATATTTAAGAACTAAAAAAGGAAAACAAAATGTGGAACGAACGCTATAACGAAGCAGAGTACATCTTTGGCACAGAACCCAATGATTTTCTAAAAGAAAATTTTCAGAAAATAGCAGCAGGTGGCAAGGTTTTATGTTTGGCTGAAGGCGAAGGTAGGAATGCGGTATTTTTAGCAGAGCAAGGCTACCAAGTCACCGCCATGGATATGTCTGAAGTGGGTTTGAATAAAGCGTTAAAGCTGGCGCAAGATAGAGGCGTGGCGATTACTACGCAGGTTGCTGACTTAGCCGCCTATGATTTTGGAGAAGAGCAGTGGGATAGTATCGTCTCTATTTGGGCGCATTTACCAGACGCTGTCCGTCGACACGTTCATGCTCAAATTGTACCGGCATTAAAGCCGAATGGGGTATTTATCCTTGAAGCTTACACCGAACAGCAGTTAACTATGGATGCTGTCGGTGGACCACCAGCGACGCAAAGAGCGCGCTTTGGTTCGTTAGCAGTTTTACGTAGTGAACTGGCAGAGTTAGATGAAATAACCGGTATAGAAAAACAGCGTATGATCTCAGAAGGCAAGCGCCATAAAGGTTTAAGTGCGGTGGTACAGTTTATTGCTAAGAAAAATAGTTAAGCTGCTCGCTAGTCAGTCAATAACTTTTGGCGGTAAGTAGATGGTAAACGTATTTAAAGGTTCGATAAGTACACTATAAGGGCGATTTTGTTCTGAAGTGGTGACAATACCTAAGTCTGATAACAGTTTAAAGTTGGCAGAAATCAAAGAGGCTGGCCGTACCTCAAGTCTTTTATGCCAAACGCGATAAGTACCAAGCTTGCCATCACGGCGACGATAAAACCCTGCCAGCGGATGGGTCAAATAAACCAGCGCCGATTCAGTATCAGGAAAGCCTGAGAATGAAAAACTATCCTCTGCATTTTGTACAAGAGATACTGACGCCGCTGCCCATTCTGATTCGGCATTTACCGAATATTTTACATACCGACCAGTTGCATCGTCAAAATGGCAATCAAAAGTCATCTTAGCGCTATGCCAAGGCAAACTCCATAAATATCTCGGTACCGCTAATGTCCAAGAGTCTAGAGTGGTGCCCAAAAACCACACACTGCGCTCGCCCGTATCTGTATCGATGATATAGATACGATAGTTAGTCTGTCCCATGGTAAATGTGGGAAAACGATAAACAGCTGAGGTGAAATCGACATCTATAAATGGTACAACAGAAATCAGTCCTTTTTCCTCACCGTCGATCATCACCGTATCTAGCTTAAATCTATCAGGAAATATACCGTCAAACCTTTCTGCTGGCACAGCATAAGTGATAATAGAAAAATGCTTTAAACCACAAACAACGTCGATACCTGTTGGCTTAGGTCTGTCATGTAAATAATCCTTAAAGCGTCGCAAATCTTGCACAATATTTCCTCATATAACCATAACTTTAAGTAATGGTAAAATAGTTGATCTATATCTGCTATAAATATAAATGGTGAGGCAGTCACTAAAGCTTCTATATTTAAACACTATTCTAGGTTAAATACATGCTTCTGCGTGCTTAAAATATTGCCTCAAACCACTAAAAAAGAAACAGCATTCGCTTAAGAAATATTTTGAAACTTTGTCGGCTTCCTGTGAAGAAAAAAGGGTTTGCGTTAATCAGGTGTTCTATTTTGTTGAGTTAAATTGCTCCGTTTTGATTCGCTATTTATTTTTGCTATGGTAACTGGAAATAATTATACGGGCGTATGAAAGACTTATTTTTTAATTATGAAAAATAATTAAGAATACTAAATTCTCAATACTATAAAAACGACAATTAACTATAAGGGCAACGACTATGAGTAATAGTGCTAAAAATAAAAGAAAGCATATCATCGATAACTCTGAAGACCTGAAAGATAAAATTACTGAATCTATTGATGCTTTTAAGCTACGGGCTGAGTTGTTGGTTGCCAATTTAAAAGAAGGCGGTGATGATGGTTATGATCATGCGACAACTACTGCTGGTGAAAAAGGGCTTAAATCAGGTAAGGTTTCAGAGCTAACCGTCATTGCGCCTCTAAAAGAGGGCGGCGCTGCACGTTTAAGAAAAGTTTTGGAAATCGCTGGTGGTAATTTAGAAGGAGCAACGCGAGTTGGTACGCTGCACGACTTACGTTTTGCATTTTTAGATAATGACACTAGAGTGCTGTTTTGTACCGCTTATGACGGCGATTGGGACCCTTATATTGATGACTTCGCGACCAAAATCCCTGAGCTAATGGACATCTTGTTTGGTAGTGTCGAAGGTTGGCCTGGCATTAAAGATCCTAGTGTTAAGCAATTTATTTTGGATCATCAGATTACGGCAGCGGGTTGGTACGTTGGTGTGCCTCATCTAACCATTCAAGACATCCGCCGCCAAGATCGTATTGTCAAAGGCATTAATAAAGCTTTGGACGAAGCACAGTCTTAACGTCTGTTGTGAGCCAATAAGCTGTTATTAATAAGCAGCTATAGATAAGATGCTATCAATCTATATCACCTTTTTAAAATGGGCTGGGTGATATAGAGAATAAGGGCGACATAAATCAATATAACTATAAAAATAGGTTCAATAATGAGTACAAACACTCCTGATAATGATAAGAAAAACGACAGCACTCAAAGCAATGACCACCAAAATAACCCTAAGCAAGAAAATAAAACTAGTAATAGCTTGGGGAATAAGCTGCATGACTTAAAAGATGAGTTTGGCAATCGTATCGAGGACAGTAAGTTTGAGTCTTGGTTACAAGATATCAAAAAAGAAGTCGGTGATAGCATTGAAACATTGACTCATAAAGCACGCGGCGTATTCAATCCTAATTTAGTGAGTATGGAGTTAGAAGATATCCAATCCATTATTTTACGTGATCGTCCGACGCCTTACTTTGGTACGGTCGTTGCGCTTAAAATTAATAATGCTGAAGTGGGGCGACAAATGCTTGCGCAAGTCTTGCCAGATGTCACTGGTAGTAAAGAGTGGCATAAAGATATGGAGGCCACGCTATCTGTGGTCATGACTTATGCCGGTCTAGAGGCGTTGGGTATCCCGCAATCATCGTTAGATAGCTTTCCAGATTCTTTTAAAGTAGGTATGGCAGGACGCGCTGACAAATTGCGTGATAATGGCGTGAACGCGCCACAAAATTGGGCAGCACCGTTTGGTGAACAGGGCGATGTTCATGTTTGTGCAGCCATCATCGCGGATAGCAAAGACAAATGGCAAGTAAAGCTTAATGAGTTAAAAGACAATATCAAGTCGCATATTAATAAAGACGATCCTGCCAGTGGTGACATTGAAATTCTAATGGAGCATGATTTTGGCTCTGATAATAATGTCAAAAATGTCTTTGGTTATCGTGATGGTATCAGTAATCCAGAAATCAAAGGCAGCGGTATTCAAACTCCACCAAGCAACACAGATGACGCCATTGCAGCGGGCGAGTTTGTACTGGGTTATAAAGGTGAAGCAGGTACGATACCGCCTATGCCGCAGCCTGAGGTTTTAGGTAAAAATGGCTCGTTTATGGTATTAAGGGCTTATAACAGTCATGTCGCCGCTTTTAATAAATTTTTAAAAGACAACAGCGCAAGTGATGAGGAGGCTGAGTTACTGGGCGCGAAAATGTGGGGACGTTGGCGTTCAGGAGCACCTTTGGTATTGTCACCTGATCATGATGATGAAGCACTGGGTGATGACCCAAATAGGAATAACGACTTTGGTTATAAAGATGACCCACATGGTAAAAAGTGTCCATTTGGTGCGCATACTAGACGTATGAATCCACGAGATAGCAAAGACTTTATTTTATCTGATGTGCGTATCCACCGTATTGTCAGACGTAGCGTTGGCTTCGGTGAGGTGTTACCAGCTGATGTTACCGAAGATGATGGCAAAGAGCGTGGCTTATTCTTTATTGGTATCAATGCCCATGCCATGGAAACGGTTGAGTTTTTGCAATCGCAGTGGATTAATGATGGTAATTTTATGAGTTTAGGCGAAGAAAAAGACCCTATGCTTGGCGTCCATCATGGCGATAAAGCCGCCGCTGCCGATACCTTTACCGTCCCTGCCGACCCAATTCGTCAGCGTTATCATGGTATCGAAACCTTTAATACCTTGTATGGTGGTGAATATTTATTTATCCCACGTTTGTCGGCGTTGAAATGGATTAGTGAATTATCCTAAAATACTAAAATGTATCTCTACTTATAAAAATGCCGAAAAAACCATGCTAAAGAAACTATTTAAACCTAAATATTTACCATACGATCATAAGTCTATTGAGTTATCCGCACAGGATAAGCGTTATTTTATCCCC
>NZ_NEXU01000043.1:0-13913 GCF_002224105.1 Psychrobacter sp. DAB_AL32B
GGGATAAATGCTCAGGCCATTGAAACGGTTGAGTTTTTGCAATCGCATTGGATTAATGATGGTAATGTTATGAGTTTAGGCGAAGAAAAAGACCCTATGCTTGGCGTCCATCATGGCGATAAAGCCGCCGCTGCCGATACCTTTACCGTCCCTGCCGACCCAATTCGTCAGCGTTATCATGGTATCGAAACCTTTAATACCTTGTATGGTGGTGAATATTTATTTATCCCAAGTTTGTCGGCGTTGAAATGGATTAGTGAATTATCCTAAAATAATAAAAATGTATCTCTACTTATAAAAAGGGCGAAAAAACCATGCTAAAGAAACTATTTAAACCTAAATATGTACCATACGATCATAAGTATATTGAGTTATCAGCACAGGATGAGCGTAATATTCGCACCATTACTGACGATATTAAAAACTACATTGCTAAAAGTGATAAAGCTAGTAACGTCGATTATCATACCCGCGATGCCCACGCCAAAGGTTATTGCGCCCTCAAAGCGAAATTTGAGATTTTGGATAATCTACCTGCTGAGTATGCCCAAGGTTTCTATGCCAAATCAGGCATTCATGATGCGGTAATACGCTTTTCTAATGGTGCCTCTCGCGTATCAGCCGATCGAGAACTTGGCTTGGCGCAAGGTCTAGCCATTAAAGTGTTTGACGTACCTGGAGAGAAGTTAGCACCTGGTGAAGAGGATAGTCCTAACTTTGATTTTAACTTAATTAATCATCCGGTATTCTTTTGTAATAGAATCGAAGACTACGCTTATATCTCTAAGCTGTTTTTAGAGATACCTGAATACGCTAAACAAGGCGCAGTCGGCAAAGCAAAACTGGCATTTAATTGGTTGACCAACTATGGCTCAACGCTGCCAAGCAAAGAGTCATTAAAAACCTTTAAAGCATTAGGCGGATTTACCACAATTGAGCCAAAAAACACTTTGCTTTATGATTTTCATTCGCAAGGCGTGGTGCGTCATGGCGATTATATGGCTAAAATAAGAGTGACACCGACAAAGGCATCGGCTCAAAAGATCACCCGTCGCGAAGTAGATATCGCTGCCAAGGAAGAAGCGATTCGTCCGCTGATTATCGATGAGATACGTGAGCATGATTATCAGTTTGACGTGCAGATTCAACTGTGTCGTAACCTAAAAAAGCAACCGATTGAAGAGATAACGACAGAATGGAAAGCATCTGATGCGCCATTCGTGACGGTAGCAACGCTCACGATTCCTTGTCAAGATGTACCTGATGATGGTAACTTTGAGGTTATGGAAAATTTATCGTTTACACCGTTTCGCTGTTTAGAAGAAAACCGTCCGATTGGTAATTTGCAACAGTCGCGTCTAAAGGCTTATCAAATAGCGTCGGAGACGCGGCATAAACTTAATGATATCAAACGTCAAGAACCCAAGAGTCTAAAAGAAACCTTTGATAAATCTTTCTTTTAGATAGATTTTCAGAGCTTTTTATTGATTATGTTGTCTTAACTTTAGAGATATTACTCATAAAAAAAGAGCCAGTAAGTTAATTGCTGGCTCTTTTTTATGATTATTTTCAAAATAAAGTCACACACTAGTGACTGAAATAAGCCAGTGTTGATATTGAACTACATACTGCATCAAACGCTCAAGTTTGATCAGCCGCATATTGTCTATGACGTTAATTCTTTTGGCACTTCTTTATTCAGAATAAATACCAATACCGCCCCTAAAATAATTGCGCTTGCGATAACGAACGTTGGCGTTACTGGCTCAGATAAAAACACCATACCTAAGATAGCAGCTAGCACAGGTACACATAGCTGCACAACTGCCGCTTGGGTGCTTTTTAGCAATGGCATGGCCACATACCAAAGACTGTAGCCAACCCCAGAGGTGATTGCCCCTGACACGCCAGCTAATAGAATACCTTCCATACTCATCTCTGCAAAGTAGTTCATTCCTGCGAGAAATAATAGGGGAATAGCGACAAGGCTTCTAATAAAGTTAAAGCCCGTGGCTCGAACCGATGATATACAAGACTTACCACGTATACTATAAACGCCCCATGAAATGCCACTTAATGCCATAATCACTGCCCCAAATAGTGATGGTACTGCCGCTGAAGGTAGCATTAAGTAGACAAAACCCGCAAATGCGATTAAGAGTGCCGCCCATTGCACCTTGCTTAAGCGCTCTTTTTGATAGATACCCCAACCAATCATAGTGAACTGGACTGCGGCAAATAAAATAAGCGCACCAGTGCCCGTCTCAAGCTCCACATAGGCGAGCGAAAAGCAAAGCGCATAAACCACCAAGCTAACACTACTGATCCAACTGCCCTTATCTTTTAAAATCGCGTCTTTTGAAACAGCGTTAACATTGGTATTTTCGTTAAGCACACTTTGTCGTTGTAAGCGCTGTTGATGAACGGTCATAATAATAGCAAGACAGACCGCGCCACCCAGCAGGCGGATAACGGTAAAATTCCAAGGATCGATATAACCTTCTGCTAATGCCATTCTACAAAGAAGAGAGTTGGCAGCAAACGCAATTAACGCAACAATCGTGTATAGCGTGACTTTCAAAAATAATTCCTACAATCGTTAATATCGTTTTTGAATAAAATAGACTTGCTGCCATAACGATAGCTTAATTCTTAAGAAAGATATGACTAAAAAACTCAGAATTGAGTAAGTGATTGTCTCACAACCCATCTTATCTGGTAGCAATGATCGTTAACAATAATAAAAAGGAAAAAACACGTGGATTTGGCAAGTATCTTTATCTATGACACAACATGGGCATTTGCCGCTGAAATATTAATACGCGTCACTGTGATGTTCACGCTTATTATTTTGTTTTTACGCTTTACCGGCAAGCGTGGCGTTCGGCAGTTATCCATTTTTGAGCTGACGATTATTTTATCATTAGGGTCTATTGCAGGTGACCCGATGTTTACCGAGGATTTACCCATTATTCAAGCGGTACTGATTATGAGTACCGTTATATTACTTTATCGGCTGTGTACGTGGACTATGATGAAGTATCAGCCTTTTGAAGATCTTTTGGAAGGCAGGGCGCGTTATATCGTTGAAGATGGTTTGCTCGTGCTCGATAAAATTAAACAGGGAGAAATGTCACATGATGAGTTTTTTGCAGAAATGCGTCAGCAAGGAGTTGAACATTTAGGTCAAGTGCGTACGGGTTTACTAGAAACAGACGGCGAATTTAGTCTATTATTATATCCACCCGATAAAATAGGCTATGGCTTACCACTTTTCCCCAAGCAGTATCAAGCAGTCGACCAGATAGAGCATGGGATTTATTATGCTTGTATGTATTGTGGTTATGTCGACTATCTCTCAAATCCCAATCAATTATGCCAGCGCTGTGAGAATGACGGTAAAAAATGGGCGAAAGCCTTAAATAGTAAAATTGTGAGATGACGATTGGTAAATAGCGGGCGAGTAGGAGGTTATTAAAACGATTAGCTTCATAGCTCTATCTGCTCAAGCCATTTAACCACTTGCCGAACTCGATCATCTCTGTCACCGCCAATCTGTCGAAATGGTATTTGATTGGTATTTAGCTGACTTGTAAAATAAGCGCTTATCTCTTCACGCTGGTGCGGGCTATCACGCAAATCATCCGCGACCCACGGAATATCCACCTCGGTCAATAGTATCAAATCATAATGGTGCGCCAATGCTGCTTTGGTGAGCGCTTCAGGACAATCGCCATAATACCAGTTAGAGTAAACCATCAGTTCAAACAGACTGGTATCACAGAATAAATAATGGGTGTTATCTGGCGTTTGAGCGGCTTGTCCGGCAAGCTTATTCTCTAACTCAATCTGACCTTGCGCAATCGGCAATAAATCCTCCCACGTACAGGTAAGTTGTTCCTTATCCCATTTTTCTTGCAGGTAAGTACGCATATATTCTGGCACCCAAAGTGAGCCAAAATGTGCGGCCAAGTCACGGCATAGCGTGGTCTTGCCGGTACTTTCTGCACCTAGTATTGCGACGCTAATGACGGATTTAGGCGTATGCTGCGTTAGATTGTACGCGGTAGCGTCGTTGCCATTCATAATATGCCCAGATTGCAATGAAGGTAAATACTACGTACTGTAGTGCGGTAAAGGTGAGACCTTTATAAAAGTATAGCGGTACTGAGATAGCATCAGCGATTATCCATAGTAGCCAATGTTCGATTTTACGCCGTGCCATGAGCCACATCGCCATCAAAAACAGTGCCGTGGTCAGCATATCGGTATAGTCAACCCACGTAAATAAGTGCAGACCTAATACTGCACCATCAAAGCTAAATTGATTGTTGATAACGGGTCTAAAATAATAAACCAAAGCGACAAAAGCCATGGTGGCAGTCGCTAGCAATGCCAGTATGGGTATATCTTTTTTACTTAAATGCTCTACTTGAATTGTACTTTGATCGTCAGTATTTTTTAACCGCTCATTTTGTTGCTGACTAGTGGGATTTATATGATCTTGATGCTTTGAGTCCTCTTTGTTTTTTGACCAATTGAGCCATCCGTAAATACTCATAACGGTATAATAAGCATTGATGAACATATCGCCAAATAATTGCCATTTCCATAGTAGATAGACAAAGATAGCCGTGCTTATCAGACCAATAGGAAAGACTAAGATATTGGTTTTGCTGGCGAGTAAAACACTGGCCACCCCAAAGATAACGGCGATCAATTCTAGCGCAATAAATAAGGTTGGATAATCGGCATACTGCCCAAATAACCCATTCAAAAGTTCCACCATGAGCATTCCCAAATATGAGCGTTTATTATGATTGGTTGATTGTTATGTTGTCAGGCTTTTCAAATAGCGTCAATTATAGCCTAGCTGCCATAAAATACAGGCCGTCTTTGTCTATTTTTGATGACAAATAGGTTATTTGTAACAAAGTATTAGAAAAATAATAATATTCAGGCATAATAAAGGCACTGATTTTAAGTTTACAGTTATTCACTGAAATCAAACGACTGTTGTTTTTACCTTTACGCTTATCGCAAGCCCTATATAGTAGTAGACAAGGAAGCTTATCATGACGACTTGTATCACAGGCACAGGCCTGTATATCCCTCCGTTTAGCATTAGTAATGAAGAGTTGGTAGAGTCATTTAACCAGTATGTTGAGAATTATAATGCAAAGCACGCTGCTGATATTGAAGCAGGAACGACCACTGCACTTGAGCCTTCATCGGCCGCCTTCATCGAAAAAGTATCGGGTATCAAATCACGCTATGTGATGGAAAAAGCCGGTATTTTAAACCCTGACATCATGGCTCCTGTCATTGCTTATCGTAATTTAGGCGAAGAGCTATCTATCATGGCAGAAATGGGTGTAGCCGCGTTAAATGATGCCTTGGCTGATGCTGGGCTTGAAGCTAATGACTTAGATGGTATCATCCTTGCCTGCTCCAACTTCCAGCGTACTTATCCGGCGGTTTCTATCGAGATTCAAAATGCGATCGGTATGGTTGGCGGCTTTGCGTATGATATGAACGTTGCTTGTAGTGCGGCAACTTTTGGTCTATCACAAGCACACGGCTCTATCGTTTCTGGTCTTGCCAAACGCGTCGCTGTGGTTAACGTTGAAATTACCTCAGCGCATCTTAACTGGCGCAACCGTGACAGTCATTTTATCTTTGGTGATGTCGCGACTGCTTGTATCGTAGAAGATCTCGATACACCAAAAGGCTATGAGATTCTAAATTCTAAGCTATTTACGCAGTTTTCGACCAACATTAAAAACGAATATGGCTTTATGGATCGCTCAGAATTCCTAGCGGCGCAGACCGAGATGTATCCGGATCTTAAAGAGCCTGTGACTGATAAGCTGTTTTTGCAGAATGGTCGTAAAGTATTCCGTGAAGTCTGTCCAAAGGTTTCAGAGATTATCACCGAGCATTTGCAAGAAAATAATATCCCAACGTCTGACGTTAAGATGATGTGGCTACACCAGGCCAATGCCAATATGCTAGATTTAATCTTACGTACCGTTATTGGTAAAGAAGCGGATAAAGCGATTGTACCAAGTGTCATCGCAGAATTTGCCAATACCAGCTCAGCCAGCCCGATGATTGTATTCCATCGTTATAAAGACGAGCTGCAATCAGGTGATTTGGGTGTCATTTGCTCATTTGGCGCCGGTTACTCGATTGGGTCGGTAATCGTTCGTAAGGTGTAGTACTTAATTAAGCAGAAATTTATAAGGATTATTGAGTATTCGCAAGCCATCAGGGCTACAAGCGAATACTCAATAATCCTTTTTTGCGATATTGTAGAGTTGTTAAAAAGCCTAAATAGGAGAGGACTGTGCGCTTTGCTTATTTTTCCCCCATTTCAATTGCTGTGTCAAAAGCATATTTTATAGCAGCATTAGTTACGGTATCAGTGACTGTTATAGCGCAGGCAGATGTTTACGTCGGACCCAACGTAAGTATCGGCTCGAATGTTGTTGTTAATTCAAACAAAGTCAAAGTAAGCAACACTACCGTTAATAAAAAAGGAGTTAGTATCCCTGCCAACGCAGGTTACCTTGGTTCAGCTACAGAGCAAACAACTTATACTTGTACGGCAAAAAGTCCTAATGTTGATTTCGAAGGCAGTAATCAAAAGGTGACTGTAAAAGATAAATGTCAAACCATCAGTATTAAGGGTGAAAACAACCTAGTCATAGCTCAGCAGACTTTTAATTTAATAGAGTCGGGTATAAATAATACTATTAGCATCACTAGAGTACACCATGTTATTTCGATAGGAGAAAATACCTCATTGACTTACCGTTCTGGATTAGATGCGAATGGGCAATGATAAACTTGTCTCCTAATACCTAATCTATCAGCGCCTAAGTTATTGCTATCTATGAGCTCTTAGTTTCTAAAATTAAGACTTTTATCCAAACATAATATAATTAGCTTAAACGCATTTCGGCAAATGATGCAAAATTTGCTATAATCACGGTCTTATTTCAATTATTCAATTAAAAGTCCTTTTATGAAAGAATCCTTACGCCTGCGTTTAGACCAGATGGTAGACCGTTATGAAGAGGTTACCGCCTTATTATCGGACCCGAGTGTCATCAGTGATAATAATAAGTTCCGTGAATTGTCCGTTGAGCACAGTGATTTGATGGACATAACGACATTATGGCAGAACTATGTGCGTGCAGAAACGGATCAAGCTGATGCAGAAGCGATGCTAGCCGACGCGACAGATCCTGACATGAAAGAGATGATGCAAGAAGAGATTGACAGTGCCCGTGATACCATCGTCGAGATGGAAGAAGCACTGAATGTCATGATGTTGCCAAAAGATCCAAATGATAAAGTGCCCGCGTTTTTGGAGATTCGAGCTGGTACCGGTGGTGATGAAGCAGCGATTTTCTCTGGTGATTTATTCCGCATGTACCAAAAATACGCACAAACTCAAGGCTGGACGGTAGAGATTCTATCAGCCAATGAGGGTGAGCACGGTGGTTACAAAGAAATCATTACCCGTGTATCTGGTAATAGTGTTTATGGTCGTTTAAAGTTTGAGTCAGGCGTGCATCGTGTCCAGCGTGTTCCTGATACGGAAAGCCAAGGTCGCGTTCATACCTCAGCTTGTACCGTTGCGGTTATGCCTGAAGTTGAGATTGATGATACGGTTGATTTAAATCCAGCTGATATCCGTTTTGATACGTTCCGCTCAAGCGGTGCTGGTGGTCAGCATGTGAATACCACCGACTCTGCCGTACGCTTGACGCACATTCCGACTGGCACCGTGGTAGAGTGTCAACAGGAACGCAGCCAGCATAAAAACCGTGCACAAGCGATGAAAATGCTGATTTCTAAAATTCAGCAAGTCAAAGTTCAGGCACAGGTAGATGCAGCTGATACGATACGTCGCGATTTGGTCGGTAGCGGTGATCGCTCAGAACGTATCCGTACTTATAATTTCCCGCAAGGACGGATGACGGATCACCGTATTAACCTGACTTTGTATAAGCTTGATGCCATTATGGAAGGTGACTTGGATGAAATCCTTGATGCGTTGTTACGTGAGCATCAAGCGGACTTAATGGCCAGTATTGGCGGTGCTTAATAAGAAATTTACAAGCCCATAAAATAAGAGGCGTACCTAATGCATATGACAACTAACTCATCGCTAATATTACCGTTTAACAAAATTGCGATTATTATTGTGGCGATGTTGATGTCATTTTGGTTATCTGCTTGTAGCGTCACGCCTTTATCAACGCCAGCAGTGGAACCAGAACAGACTAGTAGCACTGTAGCAAATAATGAAAGTGATCCGTTTTCTTATCAAGACTGTGTTTATCCTCCTGATGAAATGGTACAAGCTTGCACTAAAAAGGGTGGGGCTTTTTCGCAGCAAGGCATGCTTGGCTGTTATCAATGTGTGTTGTCTTATACGGATGCAGGAAAAACCTGCCAAAACAGTACTGACTGCCAAGGGAAGTGCAAAAACACCGGTGAATTTATTGAGAGTGGCGCTAAAAACCAGTCTGGGCAATGCGCTAGTGACAGCAGCCCGTTTGGCTGTTATCAAACCATTGAAAAAGGCGTGGCACAACCTGCCATTTGTGTCGATTAATTTGGTTGTTGTTTGTCGTGTGAAAAATAGATAAGTGTTATTCAGTTTTATTTAAATGTGTTATTTGAACTTTTTATTTTAAATTTATAATTTCCGTTTATTCCTTTAATTATCTAATAATTTTGAGAGTGTTATGTCAAAGCCTAATAATCAAAATCAGCAAAATAATCAAGAGCAAGTTCCAGAAGATGCCAACGAGCTGATTGCTCAACTGCAAGCCAAGCTAGATGAGATCACTGCTTCAGGTAAACAGCCTTATCCTAATACCTTTAAGCGCACTGATTACGCTCAAGACTTACAAACGGCTTTTGATGGTATCTCAAAACAAGAAATTGCTGATAATGATGCTAAAGGTGAAAAAACACAGGTCAATGTCGCCGGTCGCGTCATGCTTAACCGTGGCGCATTTATTGTTATCCAAGATATGACAGGTCGCATCCAATTATATGTGGCACGTAAAGAGTTAGATGAAGAGACGCTGGCAAGCATTAAATCGTTAGATTTGGGTGATATCGTTGGCGTATCAGGTTATATCGGTCGCTCGGGCAAAGGCGATTTGTACGTACATATTGAAAAGTTTGAATTATTAACCAAGGCTCTACGCCCTATGCCAAATAAGTTTCATGGCTTAGCAGATGTAGAAGCACGTTATCGCAACCGTCATCTTGATTTGATGACCAACGAAACGACTCGTGATACTTTTATGGTTCGCAGTCAGGTAGTCAGTGGTATTCGCAAGTTTATGTTGAATGAGCGTTTTATGGAAGTTGAAACGCCCATGATGCATCCTATCCCAGGTGGTGCGGTTGCGCGTCCGTTTGTGACCCATCATAATGCGCTCGATATGCCGTTATATTTGCGTATCGCGCCTGAGCTTTATCTCAAACGCTTAGTCGTTGGTGGCTTTGAGAAAGTATTTGAGATTAACCGTAGCTTCCGTAATGAAGGGGTTTCAACCCGTCATAACCCTGAATTTACCATGATTGAGTTTTATCAGGCTTATGCAGATTATCATGATTTGATGGATTTGACTGAGCGCTTATTTAACGAATTGGCGACAGATATCTTGGGAACGACTGAGATTACTTATCAAGAAGAAGCCATCAGTCTAAAAGCGCCTTTTGAGCGTCTATCTATGTCTGATGCGATTGCCAAATATGCCGAAAACTTCGATATGGCACGTATCAATGATCGTGAGTATCTCGCAGAGTACGCATCGACAACGCTTAAGCAGCAAGTAAAAGACGTCTTCGGTGTGGGTAAGTTGCAGACGATTATTTTTGAAGAAACCGCTGAGCATCAATTACGTCAGCCAACATTTATCACTGAATATCCTGCTGAAACCTCACCACTAGCACGCCGCAGTGATGACAATCCTGAGATTACTGATCGCTTTGAGCTATTTGTTGGTGGTCGTGAATTGGCCAATGGCTTTAGTGAGTTGAATGATCCAGCGGATCAGGCTGAACGCTTTCATGGTCAGGTCGCTGAAAAAGACGCTGGCGATGATGAAGCGATGCACTTCGATGCAGAATATATCGAAGCGCTGTCTTATGGTTTACCACCAACTGCTGGTGAAGGTATCGGTATCGATCGCTTAGTGATGCTATTGACAGACTCTGCGAGCATTCGTGATGTGATTTTATTTCCACATATGCGCCGTAAGCTTGAGGGTTAGAGATAGTTTGCTTGCCATAAGTCCATGCTGGTACTAAACTGAACATAAGAAGGCTATTTCTGCTTTTAGTAGAATAGCCTTATATGATTTTTGAGTACTTAATTGATAGGGACGTTATGAATACTATGGACACTCAGCAAGTACCGCCCTCGATTTGGCAACAGATGATTCAGCAGAATTTTTTATCTTTGTATGATTTGCCAGAAGACAGGATAACTGACCCTGAATATTTTCAGGGTTATGATGTTGTCTTTGAATTTTCTAATGCGACGGTCTATCTTATCGTCAATGATGTCGTGATGCAGGCAAGCAAGCAAGACATTGATAGTACTCAAGTTCGTACATGGAGAAAAGAGGTTGTCAATCAGCTTATCAAGCAACATGCTCAGCTTTACCTTAAAAATGATAAAGCCATCGCTAATAAAAATGAAGCAGCATTTAATAAACCGGTTTATTTTATCGGTTTAACCTCACTTTCAGTACAGCATCAAGACAGTTCTCAGAATGATCAGCAAAACAAATATTCAGAAACGCCATCCTATGCGGTTGGTTATGAGTATGGCAGTCAATTTTTCGCTGAAGATTGCGTGTTGGATTTAGACGACGAAGAAAGCGTTTTACAAGTGTTTAGCTATCAGAACTTTACTGAGATATTAAAGCAATTAGTAACGCCAAGTGACTTGACTGCATTTTTAGATTTTCATCGCCGTCAGCTGACTGGGTTTGAGGTATTTGAAGATGAGTCCACTTTGCTTACTCAATTTCTACAAGCGCCAGATTTTCATCAAAGGGCGATTGAGGTGCAAGAGCAGCTGGTTAATCATGAATTGATAGAGCAGATTGAACCGCGTTTGCTAAGAGCGGCAGAGCCTGAGCAAACTGAGTTTGCTGCAGCACTGATGGCAGAGATTCAAAAGAATACTCGGATGTGGTACAAGCTTTTTAATAGTTTAATCAAAGGTTGTTATGAAGCGGGTACGCCACTACCAAAAGAGCAGGTTGATATTTTGGTGGATGAATCCATGTACACTTATGCGTGTTTAATAGAAAAAATATTGGCGCATAGAACGATTGATCAAGGATCACGCTGGACAGGCTATGTGGGCCACGAGCACTCTTATAACGTATTTGGTCGCCATTATTTAATAGTGTTTTATGCGCAAGATGAAAAAAGCTCATTAAGTGCAGACAAGGTTCGTGCTGCTCACCAAGATTTGCTATTTGAGCTCAATGCCCAAATGCAGCAGCCCGTTATGCAAGAGCTGTTTTTAATTGGTGTGGACGTTAGGCCTTGTGAAGACAGCGTGAATACCGAAGTACATCTTGATGCTTTCCATCAGCATGGATCGCTTATAGATGCGAATACGCAGCGTTTATACCAACAACTGGCTCAGTTGAGAGCTCAATCATAACCTAGCTTTGAGACTTAATTTTGATGGCTAGTTTCGATACTTAATCTCGATACCTAGTTTCTTTCGATACCTAGTTTTAGATAAATCGCTGATTTGATGCTTTACTTATATTTTTACGACTCACATTGGCATTCATTATGACGCAGCAATATCAAGTTTTAGCCCGCAAATACCGGCCCAAAAACTTTCACGAGTTGATTGGGCAATCACACGTCTCACAAGCATTGATTAATGCGATTGATTATAATCGTCTTCATCATGCCTATCTGTTTACCGGTACGCGCGGTGTCGGTAAGACAACTATCGCCCGTATCTTATCTAAATGTCTAAACTGTGATACTGGTATTACCAGCACCCCATGTGGCGTGTGTGATAATTGCGTGGCGATTGATCAAGGACGTTTTATTGATCTGATTGAGATTGATGCCGCCTCTCGTACCAAAGTTGAGGACACGCGCGAGCTACTTGATAACGTGCCGTATGCGCCAAGCCAAGGTCGTTATAAAGTGTACCTGATTGATGAAGTGCATATGCTGTCGACACACAGTTTTAATGCCCTTCTTAAAACCTTGGAAGAGCCGCCTGAGCATGTCAAGTTCCTACTAGCAACTACGGATCCTCAAAAGCTGCCCATCACTATTATCTCTCGCTGTTTACAGTTCGTACTGCGTCCTTTATCGCAAAGCTTACTCAGTGAGCATCTAGCCAATGTTTTAACCCAAGAACAAGTAGAATATACGCAGCCTGCACTTTGGCAATTGGCCAGTGCGGCAAAAGGTTCGGTACGTGATGCCTTATCGTTGACCGATCAAGCCATTGCTTTTGGTCAAGGTGCGCTTGATGATGTGACCGTTAATGCGATGCTTGGCTTGATTGATGCGGCCGACTTAGTAAGCTTAATTACAGATATCTATCATCATGATAAACCTGCCGTCGCTGCCCATATTGAGCAGATGCGCGCGCAAATGGTCGATGCCAGCAGTATGTTTGATGGACTCGCTGAGCTATTACATCAGCTGGCATTGACCCAACTGCTACCTGAGGTTGCTCTCAACGTCAATGAAGCGCAAGCACAACATATCAATAAGCTTGCGCAGCATATGAGCCCTGATGTATTACAGCTTTATTATGAAATCGTGGTGCAAGCACGTGAAGGCGTCAAGCTTGCCAGTACGCCAATGCAAGCGCTTGAGATGTGTATTTTACGTCTCTTGGCTTTTCGCCCCTTACCGGTTGATGAAATCTTAACCAACATAGCTGATAGCACTATACCGACTATAGAGACAGCATCTACTACGACTGAATCTAATACAGTGTCAACAAATACTGTTGAGCATCCAGTGTTAACGCCCTCATTAGGATTAGCGCCAACCTCAGAATTAATATCAGAATCAGAACCATCGCCACAATATGATGTTGCTGACTATCAAGCTCAAAGTGAGGTCGAGTCATACAGTTCAAGCTACGATAATACTGAATTAAGTCAATATGATAGTTATGGTAATGAAGAAGAGTTATTAGCTAATAATGTTAGCGCTGAGCCCATTGTTGAGCCTGAACCTGTTGTTGAGCCTGAACCTGTTGTTGAGCCTGAACCTGTTGTTGAGCCTGAACCTGTTGTTGAGCCTGAACCTGTTGTTGAGCCTGAACCTGTTGTTGAGCCTGATGCAAATGATTCTCAGTTATTAAGCCAGCCTGAGGATCCGCGTACCCTGCTGCGTTGTTCACCGCAAGAATTGACCGGTGAGTGGACGCCGGAAAAATGGGACTATTGGCTACAAACTGCTCGTGAAGCTGGTAGCTTAGCTCAAGATGAATTGGCACTGGCGCGCCAAGGTATGATGACAGGGAGCTGTAATGAGAAGGCGGTCTTTGTCACTGCGGTTGATAGTAAGCATTTGCAAGCGACCTTTGAGCAGCTAGCAGCAACATTGCACGCGCAGTTTACTCAAGCAGAAATCAGTTTGCAAATAGATGGCAGCATCATGCAAGCCGATGATAAAACGCCTGAGCGTCGTCAACAAAAACGCCTCATACAAGCCAAAACGGTAGCAGAGTCAAGATTGCTCAATACGCCAGTCATGCAGTATTTAACCGAGCGCGGCGAAGGGAAAATGGGTAAAGTTCAGTTATATTAAACAATCAGAAAATTAATTATTAATATTTTACAAAAACCAGACTAATTAGTAAG
>NZ_NEXU01000044.1:0-3867 GCF_002224105.1 Psychrobacter sp. DAB_AL32B
TAGATAATTTACGTGGTATGGCCGTGTTTGCCAGTGTGGTCGGACACGGCTCTTTTAGTGGTTCAGCTCGCGAACTGGGTATTACCACCAGTGCTGTCAGTCAGCAAATACGCTCTTTAGAAAACGAACTCGGTGTAGTGTTATTACATCGCTCAACCCGTAAGCTAAGCTTAACAGAAGCGGGTGCAAGCTTTTATGAGGCGGCCAAAGACGTCGTTAGCGCAGCAGAACAAGGTCGAATCAAAGTCAACCAACTACGTGATGAGCTGGCAGGTAGTTTGCGTATTGCAACGACACCTGAGCTGGGTGTACATCATATTTTGCCAGCTTTATCTACTTGGATGTCAGCGCATGACGACCTCAGTATCACTTATTTTGCAGACAATAATTATATTGATATGATTGATGAGCGTATCGATATTGCGGTACGTATGAGCCCCAATATCAACGACTCAACTTTGAGTAATCATCCCTTATCTGATGTGCGTCAAATGTTGGTCGCTTCACCACAATATTTACGTCAGCACAAAAAGATTGAAACCCCGAAAGATTTAGCAGACCATCAGCTGATCTGCATTGATATCATGAAAGATGCGAATCATGTTGAGCTTACTCAGACTGAGACTGGTAAAAAAACACGTATTAAAATGAACTCACGTATTCATACCAATAATGTCTTTATGGCAATGACCATCGCCAAAGAGGGTCATGGAATCCTTAGAATGATGGAAATGGATGTTAAAAAAGAGCTGGAATCTGGCAATTTGGTCGAAGTTTTGACCGGCTACCAGATGCCAAGCTTTGTGCTGTATGCTGTTACCTTAAACCGTGAGCAACAGCCTGCAAAAATCACTCGCTGCTTAGAGGTGTTAAAGAAATACTTTCATGCAAACTAAAGCTTGATCTATTTAAGCGCTAATGCAGCTGACTGATTAGTAACAAGAAAAAATCCTATAGATAATATATATCTATAGGATTTTTTCTTGTATGTATTTTAACGGCTGTTATTTGAATATCATTTTAGAACGATGGTTTTAATAAGTTAACAAGACGTTCGACCACTTGTGAGCTTTCATCACGGCTAATATTAAGCGGTGGTAGCAAACGAATCACATGACCGCCAGTGACGTTGATGATGAGTTTCTGTTCATCACGGGCACGATCAACCAATTTGCTACAGTCCATATCCTTGGGTAGTACAATCCCAATCATCATCCCAGCACCGCGGCTACTGACCCCATGTTCTCCAAAAGCATCAACCATACTCTCGCGGATAAACTGTCCTTCGCTGACAGCATTGTTCATGATATCGCTGTTTGCCAATACTTCATATACGCTATGTACCACGCGGCTGGCTAATGGCGTGCCACCATAGGTTGAGCCATGACTACCAGCACCGAACAAGCCGTTAGCGCGACCACGTACCATGCAAGCACCTACTGGGAAACCATTACCTAAGCCTTTGGCCGTCGTCAATACATCAGGGCGAGCATTACTATGCTGATAAGCGAAATATTTACCAGTGCGTCCATTACCGGTTTGCACCTCATCCAGCATAAATAACCAATTATGGGTATCGCATATTGCTTGTAGCTGCTCAAGGTAAGCAAAGCCGTTAGCCGCCGTATTAAGACCGCCTTCACCTTGAATCGGCTCTACAAAGATAGCGCAAATATCTTCATGGTCATGAGCTGCCTGTTCAATCGCTGCAATATCACCAAAAGGAACACGAATAAAATCTTCATCTAAGGTATAAAAGCCTTCGCGCGCCTTCGGGTTGGCTGTGGCGGATAAGGTCAGTAGCGTACGACCGTGGAATGATTGCTCCATGACTATGACTTTTGGGCGCTTAAAGCCCTGCTGATGCGCGTATAGCCGTGCCAATTTTAGTGCTGCTTCGTTTGCTTCAGCGCCACTATTAGCAAAAAACACACTGTCCATTTGCGCCGCATTACATAAGGCTTCACCAGCACGCTCTTGCCAATCGATACCAAATAAATTACTGGTATGAACCAAAGTTGCCGCCTGCTGCTGGATAGCATCTGTGACTTGTGGATGACAATGGCCTAAGCCGCATACCGCGATACCAGTCAGTGCATCTAAATAGGGGGTATCATCTTTGGTATAAAGCCAACTTCCTGAACCTCGTGTAAAGCTGATTGGTTGACGATTATAAGTGGGCATCAGGTAAGTAGCAGACATGTACAACATCCTTGAAATAATAAAGTGGTTAAAGGTAGGGGTTATAGCTCATCAGAAAACGGCGTAGATTCGGCAGGTAAAGTATAATCTTCGTTTGCCCAAGCGCCTAGATCAATAAGCTTGCAGCGATGACTACAAAAAGGCTTATATTTATTGTCTTGCCATGCAGTCTGAGTGCCACAGCGCGGACAAGGATAGGTTCTGGGTGAAGTGTTGGTGCTGGGAGTAAGTTCAGTCATAATAAAAGTAAGTATATCCTTGGTATTATCAAAATAGGTTAGCAAAAAAGAAAGTATTTATAATTATAATAAGCGACAAATAAGAGCCAGTATTGTGTGTCTATTCTAAAATTATTGCTATAGCGAACAGCTTTACAGTGCCATTTGTCGATGGATAATCACGGTCCTTGTATTACTATTGGGCTGCATTGACTATATAATAGCATGTGGTCGAATAATGACAAATGACAAATACTTTAAGGGTAGTACATGACTGACAATCTCGAGCTTTCACATCAGCAAAAGCGTGCATTTCAACCACAAAGACTCTCAGCGCCACGCAATTTTACGCTGCCAGAAAGGTTGGATAAAAGTGAAGTGCCTTTAGTATTAGAGATTGGTGCAGGGAAGGGCAAGCATGCGCTTAGCTTTGTGCAGCAAAATCCTAATAAGCATCTTATTGCTATTGAGCGTACTCGTAATAAGTTTGACGCTTTTACTAAGTTGGCGGCGCAGCAGAACTCAAGCAATTTGGATGCTATTCATGCTGATGCTATTGCATGGATTGTACATGCGATTGCTCCCAACAGTATCGATAGCATTTTTATACTATATCCCAATCCTGAGCAGCATAACCCCAATCAGCAATGGTTAAACATGCCTTTTTTTGAATTTTTACTTTCACGCTTGCAGGTAGGCGGGGAGATCATACTGGCAACCAATATAGAAGCATATATGGATAACGCTGAACAGCAAGCGCACGAGGCTTGGTGTCTACCGAACATACGCCGTAAAGTCAAAAGTGACAGTCAACGTACCCATTTTGAAGTTAAATATTTAGCGCGCCAAGAAACCTGCTGGCAGCTTACCATGCGCAAGCCTAAAGACTACCAAACCAGATTTGATAGCTGGACTATAGATAATCTAAAATCTATAGAAATATAGCCTAAGTAAAGATTAAAGAACAACACCAAAAAGTAGATAAAGTTAGAAGCAAACCAATATAAGTACCTAGAAAATATAGAATAGCCTAAGCAATAAAAATAAATAAACAAAAAAACCGCCACAAAAGGGCGGTCTAAAAAGTAGACAAATTCTTACATTACAAGAAAGGCTTTACTAATGTAGTAGAGTCAGTATGCGCATCAAGCACCGTCAAAAAGGTATAGGCGCCAATAAATTTTCGACTGATAAACATAAATTCTTTGGGCGGAAGATTAAACTCAAAAGATTGCATAGCTCGTGTGGCATCATTTGAAAGGCGGGTATGTAATTTACTATTTGCCCAAATATAGCGCTGCTGTTCGTCCAAACAATCAGCAGGGATATCAGGGTTTAGTGCAGGATCACTGAAAGGTTCTGTAGCAAGCAAAAACAATGAGGCGATATCAGAGCGTACTTTAGCGCTCATAGTATCGAAAAAATCATAAACTTTCATTACAAACAT
>NZ_NEXU01000045.1:0-41489 GCF_002224105.1 Psychrobacter sp. DAB_AL32B
AGCAATCGTTAGTAGATTATTATCAAACTGACGAATAGCACCAAAATCTAATAAGACCAGTTTATCTATCTCATTTTTATCATGACTGACACGAACGAGGTAGTTGCCAAAGTTTGGATCGGTTTGCATTTCGCCCCAAACAAAAATTTCTCGTATCATGATCTCGATAGCAGCCTGACCGATAGCATTACGGCTTTCATGAGGTAATAATTGTAACGCTTCAGAAACGACGCTAATACCGGGTTCATAAGACATACATAGCAAGCGTTTGGTTGAGTAATTACGATTAATTTTGGGAACGATATAGCGTGGGTCATCAAGCAAACGTTCATAGAAACGCTCAGTAGTAGCCGCTTCTGCTTCGTAATCAACTTCATGATGGAGTAGGTCACGTATCTCTTCAAACCAAGCATCGAGTGAGCGTGTTTGAGGAACAATATTGCTGACTTTTAATAAACGCTTAAATAAAGCAAGATCAGAATTAATAGCATCAGCCACACCCGGGTATTGAATTTTCAATACCACCTGTTCACCAGTTGCAAGTACTGTAGCACGATGAACTTGGGCAAGGGATGCGGTACCAATAGGAACGGGATCAACCTCAAGCTCATGCAATTTATTACCCAATAACTGGCGTAATGTCTGCTCAATTTTTGGCCATGCTAATGTTGCTGTATCATCATTGAGCGTTTGCAGCGCGCGCGTGATTTCAGGTGGCAAGATATGCTCACCATAAATCGCCAGCATTTGACCAATTTTTACCACTGAACCTTTTAGCTTACCCAGCTCTTCTGCCAAGTAATTCGCCTGTTCTTCCATAAAAATTTGGTTACGTGCCGTACGGGCTTCTTTATTTAAGAACATACCAGACACGCTATTACCTGCCCAACGACGACCAATATTTAATGAGGTTTTGGCGATCGACATCCGACGCTCAAATCCTGAGGTTTTTAGGTTATCGATTGATTGCTTGGTATTAGACTGCTTATTATTAAAAGGTCTAGAGGTATCATTTGCCATAATATAATCATTCATCCGGTTGGTATTGATTTGTGGGTTTAATACCTACAATACAAGGGAGATGCGACACACTGGTACAAAATTGTACCATATAAAAGGGAGATAGGTTGATGAGGCTTAGTTGACCGCTGTTACTTACTTTGTCAATTCAAGTACGATTGCTCAAATAATCGTTACTTACTGATCTTATCTAGTATGAATTATGCTCTACTAGAACTTATACTCCAATATAGTCAGTTCAATATAAAAAATATACGTTAAAAATAGCGTCATGCTGGGATAAATTGAATCGAATATATGATGGCCTTTATTCTAATACGCAGTACTTTGTCATTTTTAAACTGGTTAGCTCATATTAAAAATGATAGATCAAAAAAATACGACCTAGCATCACACTAGGTCGAATAATTAGACAAAAATTATGAGCATTTCAATACTAAACGGAACCATGTTGTTCATAGTATCGTTTATGATACAGTTTATAACGTACTGAGTATTAATATTAAGTGTTTTCACGGGCAATGGCATGATGACCGATATCACGGCGATACTGTGCACCATCAAAACTAATCGCAGCAGTTACTGCTAATGCTGCTTGCTGGGCGTCTAAGATGCTATCTGCTAGCGCAGTGACACATAATACGCGTCCACCATCAGTAATAATTTCTTTTTTACTATGAGTCGTTACATCAGGATTAATATTGTCCAACTCAGCATGACTAAAGGCAGTACCTGCATGGAAAACTTTTACAGCATTATCGCCTTGGTTATCAAGTGCTGGTAAACCAGAAATGACATCACCTTTAGAAGACGTTTCAGGATAGCCTTTTGAGGCGATGACAATACCAAGAGCAGGGCGCGCGTCCCAGTTGGCTTCATTAGGTAGATTACCTGCCAGCCCTTGAGCGACCAAATCTACCATCGAGGATTTTAAACGCATCAGAATTGGCTGGGTTTCAGGATCGCCAAAACGGCAGTTGAATTCAATCACATACGGATCACCAGCATCATCAATCATTAAGCCCGCATATAAAAATCCAGTATAAGGATGACCGGCAGCTTTCATCGCATCAACGACTGGCTGAATGACTTGTGCCATTACTTTATCATGCACCTCTTGAGTGACTACTGGGGCAGGTGAATAAGCGCCCATGCCGCCAGTGTTAGGTCCGGTATCACCTTCAAACGCACGTTTATGATCTTGGCTGGTTGCCATAGGCAAGATGTGTTCACCATCTACCATACAAATAAAGCTGGCCTCTTCGCCTTGCAGAAACTGCTCGATGACCACGCGACTTCCGGCATCGCCAAACTTATTGTCCGCGAGCATATCGTCAATTGCTTCATACGCCTGTTCGATAGTCTCAGCTACGATGACACCTTTACCAGCAGCAAGTCCGTCAGCTTTAATAACAATGGGAGCGCCTTGCTCGTCAACGTATGCTTTCGCACTTTCTACATCAGTAAAACCTTGATAGGCAGCAGTTGGAATATGGTTTTGTTCCATAAACTCTTTAGCAAATGTTTTTGAACCTTCTAACTGCGCACAATATGCGGTTGGACCCCATGCTTTGATGCCAGCTTCGCGGCAAGCATCGACAATACCCGTAACGAGTGGCGCTTCAGGACCAACGATAACCATATCAATAGCGTTATTTTGGCAAAATTCAATGACCGCACTATGCTCACTAGCATCAGTTGCAATTTCTAAAATGACGTTTTGACACTTAGGCTCAAGAGCAGTACCAGCGTTACCGGGAGCGACATAGACCTGTTGTACTTTGTCATCTTTCGCACACTGCCATGCCAATGCGTGTTCACGACCACCTGAGCCAATCACCAAAATATTCATCATACGTCTTGCCCTTAGCATTAATTATTAGTAGCGAGTCAATAAAGCACTGTTAAACATAATGTCGTATTCTAACAAAAAAGCTGCATCGATTGCCATGAGTATCAGCCTGCTAGTAAGTATTCTCAAACAATAATAGAAAATAGAAGAACGAGTCATCAACTGAAATATTGTCTCATTAGTAAAGGTTATCGACTTGGTGCTGATTCATAAAATGATTGTGCTATTGCTAGATGAGTAGGTGCGTTACACTTTAGCAGACAAGCGCTGTCACTATCATAAGCTGTCACTGTCATAAACAGTACCCTAATCAGTCGCTTGCCAGCATAAGGACATATAAAATCACGGAATAATAAAACGCGAGTCATATAGCACTAACCGTTAATACGATTATATAACCCTAAGTAAGAAACAAACTTATAAAAAAGGACAATAAAAGCTATGCCAAACTCCCTAAATATTACAGAAGAGCGCATTAGCCAAATAAGCGATATTGCCACCAGTTATGTGCAAAAGGATAAATCGCTGCTTGATCATTTCATTCATAGTTATTACCAATCGTTGCATAAAGAAATGGCTGATGCGATCAGCGATGCAGACCTAGCAGGGATGGCACTACATCATTTTACGCTACTTAAAGCCTATGATGGCAGTAGTCCACAGTTGGCTATTTTAAACCCAATTGCCGAGGAGCAACATTTTCATAGCTCGCATACGGTTATTCAAATGGTGGCGTATGATCGCCCTTTTCTAGTAGATACACTGCTGATGACGCTTGAAGCGCAGGGTATTGATGTACATCGCACTTATAACATCATCGTCAGCGTTCAACGCGATGATGACAATAGCATCACTCACATCGAAAGCGCTCACGAAAGCGCCACCTCTCATTTGTCTTTAATCCAGTGTGAAATTGCTTACCAAGATAAGGATAAGTTAGCGGCATTACAGCAAGTGCTACTAGATACAGTAGATACACTCGACACAGTGGTTGGTGACTGGGGAAAAATGCAGGAGCGCCTCAGTGAAATTAAAGATGAGTTAGCAAAAAAACCACTGCCAGAAGTTTTTTATTCACGCCAAGAAATTCAAGCCTTTTTAGATTGGATGACCGATGAGCACTTTATTTTCTTAGGGTTTCGTGAATACCGTTTAGAAGTTAAAGAGAGTGAAAAAGAACCTGATTTAAAGCTATTTTCGATTGGCAATAGCGGTCTTGGTCTGCTACGCGGTGGCGAACAAGATGCACTGTCAAAGAGTTTTGACGAGTTACCTAGCAATCTTAAGAAGCTATTAACTGAGCCGCGAGTATTAACGCTCTCTAAATCAAGCCGTGTATCACCCGTGCATCATTCAGTATATATGGATTTTTTGGGTATTCATAAGTTTGATGACCATGGTAATTTGGTCGGTGAGTATCGCTTTATTGGGTTGTTTACGCCCCAAGCGTATCAGCTAAGCGTACAGCAAATACCGTTACTGCGTGAAAAAGCCAATAAAATCATGGCGATGGCAGAATTACCACGCGATGGTCATGCCTATCATAAAATGATGCATGTGATTAATAGCTTACCGCGTGATGATTTATTTCAAGCCAGCGTCGAAGAGCTATATCCCATCGTCTCTGGTATTACTCAATTGCAAGACAAAAAAAGCCTGCGTTTATTTAGCCGCATTGACCACTATCAACGCTTTGTTTCCTGCTTGGTTTATATTCCGCGCGATAAATTCAATACTGAACTGCGTATCAAAGTACAAAATGTGCTTAAAGAGGCTTATGGCGGTACATCATCTGGCTTCACTACCGAATTCAATGAGTCCGAGCACGCCCGCGTCCATGTCCACGTAAGAACAGAGCCTGGTCATGTTAATGCGGTCGATAACAGCACTCTTGAAACCGAGCTATCAGCACTGATGCAATCATGGGGCGATAACTATCAAAAGATGCTGTTGGATAATGTGGGTGAGCAGCAAGCCAATGCCTTAATGCGCAAATTCTTAAGTTATATTCCCGCCGCCTATCAAGAGCGTTTTGATGCGAGAACGGCCGTCGAAGATACCAAGCGTTTGGCGAATTTGACTGATGAGCAGCCGATACTTTGGCATTTATACCAATCTACAGGAGATGCCAGTAATCAGTTGCATCTAAAGCTATATGGCCGTCAGCAGCCGGTTATTTTATCTAAAGTATTGCCAGTATTAGAAAATTTCGGCGTTTCGGTGGTTTCAGCACAAACCTATGAGTTTGATTTGCCTGAACAAGCCATTTGGATGCAAGAGTATGAACTGACTTTGGAACATGTTGATACAATCGATATGCAAGTGGTACGCGGTCAGTTTGAAGACAGTCTTAAACAAATCTGGGCTGGTAATGTTGAGAGCGATAGCTTTAACGAGTTGATATTGACCACCAAACTTGATACTTATGAAGTCGTTGTACTACGCGCATTATCAAGTTATATGCGCCAAGCACGCGCGCCGTTCTCGAATGTTTACGTTCAACAGACGGTGGTAAAAAATAGCGACATTAGCGTGTTATTAGCGGATTTATTCGACACACGCATGAATCCTAAATATAGCGACCCTGACAGCAAAGAGCGTTCAGAAAAAACAGCAAAAATTAGAGAGCAAATAACGACTGCGTTAGCGGCTGTCGATAGCTTAGATGAAGACCGTATTTTACGCTGGTACTTGGACTTAATTAATGCCATGGTGCGTACCAACTTTTATCAAACAGACCCGAATGGTCAGCGCAAAGACCGGCTGTCATTTAAATTTTTAGCGGCAGATATCCCTAACTTGCCTAAACCCAAACCTATGTTTGAAATATTTGTCTACTCACCGCGCGTTGAAGCGGTGCATCTACGTGGTGGTAAAGTTGCCCGTGGTGGTCTGCGTTGGTCAGATCGTATGGAAGATTTCCGCACTGAAGTACTCGGTCTGGTCAAAGCGCAAATGGTCAAAAATGCCGTGATTGTACCGGTTGGCTCAAAAGGTGGCTTTATTGTTAAGACCAAAACCATGGCTGATGGACGCGAAGCATTCCAAGCTGAGGGTATTGCTTGCTATCAAGCGTTCCTACGCGGCATGCTCGATGTGACTGATAACATCGTTGATGGCAATATTATCCCGCCAGCCAATACCGTGCGTCATGATGAAGATGACCCGTATTTAGTGGTTGCCGCCGATAAAGGTACGGCAAGTTTTTCTGATATCGCCAATGCCTTGTCTGCTGAATATAACTTTTGGCTTGATGATGCTTTTGCATCAGGCGGCTCAGTCGGTTATGACCATAAAGCGATGGGTATTACGGCACGCGGTGGTTGGGAATCGGTCAAACGCCATTTCCGGATGCGTGGCATGGATATTCAAGCAAGTGACGAATTCACAGTCGTTGGTATCGGTGATATGAGCGGTGACGTATTCGGTAATGGTATGCTACGCTCGCGTCATACCAAGCTGGTTGCCGCCTTTAATCATTTGCACATATTTATTGATCCAAACCCTGACGCTGAGACTTCTTACATCGAGCGTGAGCGCTTATTTAATCTACCACGGTCAACATGGGATGACTATGAAAAGTCACTGATTAGCCAAGGGGGCGGTATATTTGCGCGGACGGAAAAAACCATTGCTATCAGTCCTGAGATGAAAGCGCTGTTTGATATCAGCGATGATAGCTTAGCGCCCAATGATTTTATCAGCGCCTTATTGCGTGCCCCGGTTGATTTAATTTGGAATGGTGGTATCGGTACTTATGTGAAGAGCGCCAATGAAAGCCACGCTGATGTCGGCGACCGTGCCAATGATGCAGTGCGCGTTAACGGTGGTGAGCTACGTACGGCAGTGGTCGGTGAGGGCGGTAACTTGGGCTTTACCCAGCAAGGGCGTATCGAATACGCGCAAACGGGTGGGCGTATTTATACTGATGCTATTGATAACTCAGGCGGCGTTAACTGCTCGGACCATGAAGTTAATATCAAAATCCTACTTGGTAAAGTGGTCGAGCAAGGTGATATGACCCTAAAACAGCGTAACGAGCTGTTAGAGAGTATGACCGATACCGTGGCAGAATTAGTATTACGTCAAAACTATCTGCAACCACAAGCGATTGAGCTGAGTCATATTCGTGCAGCGGCTAATTTAAGTGATCATCAGCGTTTTATTCAATTGTTAGAAAGCGAGCAACGTCTGGACCGCGCGATTGAATATCTACCATCAGATGAAGAAATTGCCAAACGTCAGAAAACAAATACTGGCTTGACCAATCCAGAGCTAGCCGTTGTCATGGCTTACGGCAAGATGTGGGTTTATGATGATTTGTTATTATCTGACGTACCCGATGCTCCTTACTTTATCAATGAGCTGCGTCAGTACTTCCCAGATGAGTTGGCATCCCGCTTTTTTGAAGAGATGACTGAGCATCGTTTGCACCGCGAAATTATCAGCACTTATTTAACCAATAGTGTCGTCAACCGCTTAGGTATCGAGGCGTTATTCCGTCTGACCGAGGAAACAGGGCAGTCGCTTGCGACTATCATTCGTGCCTATGCCATTGTGCGTGATGTCTTTAATGTCTCAAAAGCATGGGAGCTGCTTGAATCACTTGATAATAAAGTGGATGCGACGCTGCTGCTTAATCTTGAGCTGCGTCTGCGTGATGCGCTTACACATGGCGTAGTCTGGTTTATCAACGCCTTTGGACAAGACTTGCAAGTCGCCGATATGATTAGCCGCTTTGGAGATAGTGTCGAGCAATTAACCAAGTCAAGCGGATTTATCGAGCAGCAGTTCGCCGATTACTTACAAGAGGATAAGGTACGTTTAAGTAGCACTGGTCTGACGGATATCGATGCAGCGCTATTTGCCATGTTGCCTTATCATGTTGACGCCCTAGATGCAGCACTACTTTCTGAGCAATATGAGCGCCCTGTCGATGAGATTGCCACCCTATACTTTGAGGCCTATAAAGTCTTGCAGTTAGATTGGATGATGGAAAATATTGCCACATTGCCGCAGCAAGATCACTGGGATCGCCGCGCGCGTCATGCACTGGTGAATGAAGTCACTCGCAATCTGCGTTTACTAATGGATGCGCTATTATCACAGCCTGACTCTAAGCAAGCATTTAATGACTGGAAATTGCGTCATGAAGATCAACTTGAATCGGTAACGGCTGAGATGGAAAAACTTGATAACAATCTTGATAACGATGATGAGAATACTATCAGCTTATCAACATTATCTGTCTTGATGAGTGAGCTTAGCGGATTAGTTACTAAATAATTACTAATTAAAAAATTAACTTTCTATAAACAAAAAACCACTCTTAATAACTTAAGGGTGGTTTTTTATTGGCTTACAATAATAAAAGTAACGCTTAATCTAACTCAATTAACGTATTTAAGCGCACCATCTCACCACTCTTTTCTACCCATACTTTATCACCCTCATCACGATAACTATCAAACTGTGGTTCTAATACAATATTGGCTTGGTCATCAATAAAGCCAAACTTACCATCTCGTTTGTAAGCGTAGAACTGATGATATAGCAATTTTACGATAGCAGCCTCAGAAGCTAGAATTAGCTTACCCTTGCTGTCAATAATTTGCGCACTGACGATATTATCTTCAATATCTTGGGTCAGGCCAGTTGCAATACTGCCTTTAATTAAGGTACTACTTAAAAATAGCAGCGAGTGATCCCCATTATTGGAAACCCAGTTATTAAAAAGCTCAATATTTTGATTGGGAGCAAAAGGAATAATAATATTAGCGTTTTGATCTAAGAGGGCAGTTTGTTGTTGTGTTTCTACTTTATCCAATGAAAGCGAACTTGTAGAAACCGCTTGCAAATATAACAGTTGACCAGCACAAGCATTTAGGGGTTGCAAATCCTCATATTGCTGCGCAATTACCCATTTACCTTGATCATTGAGTAAGCCAATTTTACCTATCGTGCTAGCATCACCTAAAGCGTTAATTAAAAAATAATCACGATCATCATCGCTATCGTAATGAGCATGACTGATAGCAGCGGCTGTAAGATTAAGTGGCGCATCGACTGCTTTGACACATCGCTGTGTTGGTCTAGTATCGCTATAATCGCCATAGCCATTGTCAATTCTACGTTGCTGTTGTCTTTCATTATTTTTAATTGCTGGATAAACCCAATAGCCATCGCGATCAATAATGCCTTGGTTAGTAGCACCATCTGGCATAGTGACGTTAACAATAAAACTCGTATAAATATCAGGCTCAGTCGCAATAGCATCGTAAGCAAAGGGTACAATTATCTCGCCAGCAGCATTCACTACACCTGTTTTTTTACCCTTTGCCGTATCTTTACTGGCGATCAAATATTTATTCATTAAGGCATAAGCATCCGTTAAACCAGCTAATAAAATGTTGCCATTTAAATCTTGCAGCTGTTGGCTGTTATCTTCTAAAGTGACTAGCTTGTCAGCGAATCGCTCGTTATTATTCTCAATACGCTCAAAATAACTATTCGGTAAATAACCGGCGCAGTTAATAGTGGCCTGCGCTGAGGTAGTCATTAGCGTGGCGGCAGCTACTGCTGAGAAAAACATACTACTAGATAAAAAGTTAGTATAAGCCGCCTTAATAGTTTTTTTAATCATAAAGCTCACTTCAACCCCTTTATTTAACTGGTAATCTTTTGACAGCCTTGACCCGTGATTTGACTAAAGCCACCAGAGAGCTTTTCTACTTTTATTTGGGTCAGGATACGCTCTTTGAGGGCTTGTACGTGGGAGATGATACCAATCAATTTACCTTCTTGTTGTAAGCTGGTTAAGGTATCGAGCGCAATATCAAGCGACTCTTCATCAAGTGTACCAAAGCCTTCATCCAAAAATAGTGAATCCACGCGAATATTGTGACTGGCCATCTGCGACAATCCAAGCGCGAGTGCCAAGCTAATGATAAAACCTTCACCGCCGGAAAGATTCTTAGTGCTGCGAATATCGCCGCCTTGATAGTTATCAATAACATTGAGCTCAAGTGGATTGCTATCATCATGAATGAGCAAATAACGGTCACTCATCTTTTGTAGTTGATCGTTGGCATGATTAATCATGACTTCAAAGGTTAACCCTTGAGCAAAGGTACGATATTTTTTACCATCAGCTGAACCAATTAACGTATGCAGCTGCTGCCAGACTTGCAGCTTTTGTTTTTGCTCATTGATGGCAATAAGCTGTGCCGCTTGTTCGCCTTTTTGGCTGGCATTGTCTTTGAGCTTTTGATCGATAGCGCCGATCTGCTGACTTAGCTGATCAATGTCCGTTTGGATTTGATGGTATTGGCTGGCAAGCATTTCTCGGCTTGCATCTGTCATAGGCGTCGCAAGTTTTTGCTCTAACGATTGCTGGGTGCTATCTAATTGCAATTTAGCCTGTTGCAGCGCGTTATCAATAGCCAGTTTACGTATATGTAATGCCTCACGTTCTTCCCTTGGTAGGCGTGCATTGACAAAGGCAGCTTCATCTACAAACTGTGACTCTGCTAATAAGTCAGTAAACTTAGTTTGCTGTATATCTAACGTCGTAGTAGCAGATTGCAATTCTGTCGCTAGCTGTTGTTGCCTGATTTGTAATTGTTCTAACGCTTGCTGAGCATTATCTAACTGTCTTTGTGCATTTGCTTGCTGAGCTTTTGCTTCATCAATTGTTTGGCGCAATTGATGTTCTTCATTATCTGGGTTCTTATCTTCAAACCACTCTTTTCTGTCTAGTGTTAGTTTCTCAATCGAGCTGGCTTTATCAGTAATTAAGCTTTCTAAATGTTTGAGTGCCATCTCATCATTAGTAAGCTGTGATTGTTTGGTTTCAATCTGCGCGGTCAAACTACTTAAGGTATTAGTTAGCTGGTTTTGACTGTTTTTTTGTCCATTGTCATATTTTTTCAACTGATGAAGGGCACTACGCTGTTGGCGCAATCTGTCGATATGACTGTCATAGTCTGCGTTATCGAGTACAGTTTGCTGATCAATACTATTACTCAGCGGCGTCAGTGCGTTTTGAATATCTGTCCTTGTAATATCTGCACTTAAATATACTTTATATTTATCCGCGGGATATTTATTCACCAAAGATGAGACGGTACTCATAATAGGCGTTAGCTCGGAGAAATTAGCTGCTATCTTATCTTTGATACCTTCAATTTTTTGAGAGTTGAGCTTGATGTCAGTCGCCAGGCTACTTGTGGCGCTAACAAGTGCTTGTTGCCGCTTATCTTCAACCTCGATAGCGCTACTTAGTTTGGAGATATTTGCTGTCAGATCATCATATTGAAGCAGATTGGCTTTGAGGGATTGTTTTTGGTCAATAAGGCTGTGTTTGGCACTGCTCAATAAAGATAAGAATGAGTCAATATCAGTGATAGTTGTATTGATATTGATACCTTCACTAATCTGAGTAAGCGGATTAATCGTTGCTATAAGAGGTTCAGAGTAATCGTTTTTAGCATTAAACAGTGAAGATAGATAATTCTGCATATCACTGTATACAGTTTTAGATTGTTGCTGTAGCGGCGTCAATAATGCTTGTTGATTATTAAGCGCCTCTTTCTTTGTGGCATGGTCAATATGATATTGCGATAACGTTTGCTCGAGGCTTTCAATTAACGTCGCAAGCTCAGTTACCTGCTGCTGAGTTTTTTGCGTCTGAGAGGATTGATTTTTATCATCAATATTACTTTCTAATAGCGGATGGTTTTTACCATAAGGATGTTCATGCGCACCGCATAGCGGGCAGGGCGACCCATCTTTGAGTTCTACTATATAATCTTCAAGCTTAGCCACTTTTTGCAGTAGATTTAAGTGTTCTTGTTTGTCTTGCCTTTTAAGCTTGGTATTTTGAATATCTAGTTTATGGCTCGCAATCAAATCTTCTAAAGTGACTAATTCTTGATTTAGAGTCGGTATCAATAGGTTGATGTTTTTAATTTGGCTGGCAAGCTCAGACAGCTGCCGCAGCTTAAAATTGGCTTGCTCAATTTGAGTGTTGATTTGATCGATGTGCTCTTGCTCACTGCGCATACCAGCAATTGACTGAGTTTGAATGAGTGTTGCTTGCTGCTGTTGTAGACCAGCAATTTCTTTACGTTGCTGCTGCACTCGTGATTTATCTAGAGTTTGTTGGGCACTTAGTTTATCAAAATCAGCCTGTAGTTGTTTAGCTTGATCATCATGAGCAAGCTTATCAGTAGCTAAGCTTACGTTATCCTGTAGCAGTGCCTTTAATCGGCTACAGCTACTATCAAAGATTGCCATATCTGTGTCAAGGTCACTAAGCTCTTTGTAGTCGCTAAAATACTTTTCTATGCTGGTAAGCTGATCTTTGGTTGCTTGTTCTATTTGTCCGTGGCTCTGGATTTCTTGATATAATCTCTGCACATTAGTGACTAATTCGTCCTTGCGCTTATTATCTTCCGCTAAAGAATGTGATTGCTGTTTTATATCGGCATCTAACCCGCGTGTTTTTGCAATGATAGGCAGGGTAATTTGAAGATTATCCATGGCTTGTTTTTCAAGCTTTTCAACGTCATTGAGATTGGTAGTTGCATGCTCAAGCGCTACTTTTTTATTTGGAATCTTATTAAGTAAATCTTGCTGTTCAACATCCAGCCGCTTGACCATGTTTCGGCTATAGCTCAGCTCAAGAAACTGACTGTCAATTTCCAAGGCTTTATTAGCGATCTCTAAACGCTGCGCCTCTGGAATAAAGGCTTGCTGCACTTGCTGCGCTGATGCAAATTCACTTTGATAGACTGATAGGTTTTGCTGTAATTGTTTAACACTATCCAGCCATTGTAGCTGCTCGCCCAGTTTTTTAAAGGTTTGCCGCTGTTTACCCTGCTGTTGATTAAGCGCTTTGAGCTCTGCGGCCAGCAGTTTTTCCTCATCAAGGCTTAATAAAGATAAACTATTAACGCCTGCCTGTAGCTTGCCAAGCACTTCTTCCTCAAAGCGTTTTTTTTCATGGACGTTGAGTGAGATTTTGGCATAAATAGCAGTGCCCGTTATCTTCTCTAAAATTGCTGCTCTATCACCAATATCAGAATTTAAGAATGCTGCAAAGCTGCCCTGTGCTAGCATAATGGAGCGGGTGAATTGATTAAAATCCATGCCTATCAATTCTTGGATATAGACGGAAGTTTTAGATTTTTTCTCTTCTAAAATATTGCCAGTTTCGACTTCACTGATCTCATGCTTAATCGGTAATAAATTACCTTTAGACTTCTTGTGGGCACGATGTTGGTACCAAGAGCATTGATAGCGCTTGGAATCGATCTCGATGATGACTTCTGCTGAGCATTCACCCGTACCTTGGGTCATAATTTCATTCGTTGAACCAGTAATATCTCCAAGTCTTGGCGTTTGGCTATATAGTGCCAAACAAATCGCATCCAATATGGTGGTCTTGCCAGCGCCCGTTTGCCCAGTAATAGCAAAGATACCTTCATTAAGAAAAGCAGCATCACTAAAATCAATGTGCCATTCGCCTTTTAAGGAGTTGAGGTTTTTAAGTCTTAGTTCAATTAGGCGCATGGCAGGGTCTTATTTTTATCAGTGTTAGTCATAACAAAAGTAATGATGAAAGTATTGAGTAGCTGGCAGTTGTTAAGCTGAGTTTATATTATTCTGCTTGAGTATCTTCATGACGCAGGTTGTACACGATTTGCTCATAAGCATCACGTAAGGTTGATTTTTGCTCATCAGGAACGTTATGAGCGATTAAGCAACGCTCAAACACTTCTTGCTCATTTAAATCCTGTAGCGTCTCAGAGGTCTGCTGCTGATTTAAAACCTTGTTATAGATGCGCGTGTTTTTAATTTTCAATACCTCACAAGGTAAGCCCTCTACCATCGCTTGGATATGCTCACGTAAATCACTGACTATATCATCACCCGTATAAATGACTTCCAGCCAGACAAATTCTGTATTAGCTAGGGAGGCAATCGTTTTATCGATAGTTTGATTAATAGTTTCCAGATCACCCGATACTTGTGCCAATTTTTGAAATTTTGGAATAGGCAGGGAGATTACCTGCATCTGACGTGCCACATCATGATGCAGTAGTTTGGATGTTAAGTTAGATGTTGAATTGAAAGTAGCTAGATCGACAGGCGTTTGATTCATTTTTTGGTCATAATTATCGATAGTGTTTTCTTTAGTATCAGTCTCTACCGACTCTTCATAGCCAAACAAATCGTCCATAAAGGTAGCAGCTCGACTCGCCACTTTTTTAGTAACTTTTTCTACAGATTTTTCAAACGTGTCAGTTGTAGTCTTAATTTTTAGGACAGTAGCCTCAAGAGTGATTTCAGACGCTTCGTCTTTATTTTTAAACTTATCTACCGCTGCGCCAAACTGTACCAGTAATACTTGCTTTTGCTGGCGAGCCTCACCAAAACCCATAGCAATAGGCGAGCCTGAATAGCGGATACTCTCACGCCCACCTACGCGCTGCGGCACATGCAAATGGCCAAGCGCGACATAATCAAAGCAGTCATCGAACATATCGGCAGAGATCTTCCCGAGCGAACCGACATAAAGCTCACGTACACCATCATCGTCGGTAGTGGTGCCGCCAGCAGCAAATAGATGTCCTGTAGCAATGATAGGAATATGCCGCTTGTGCGCCTTGGCTAATTCAGCTTGTTTGGCTTTGGCAATGTCTGCGACCTTATCATAGTGCGCGCAGATACCAGCGATAACGTTTGCATCTTTGCTTTGAGCTGACTCGCCAGCGCCACTACTACGTACATCACGGTCACGCAGATAGGGGACAGCTGCGATAATACAATGCGGATTACCGTCTACATCATCTAACACCATAACTTCATCATTCAGATCCTCGCAAGCCGTACCTATGACATGCACGTTTAAAAACTTGAGTACTTTACTTGGTGCGTCCAAAAATGTCGGTGAATCATGATTACCAGCGACGATGACCATATGTTGACAGCATGACTTTGAAACCTTGCCTAAAAACTCATAATACAGTGCTTGGGCTTTATTACTCGGGGTCATGGTATCGAAGATATCACCAGCGACAATTAATACATCCACTTGCTGAGCGCTAATGGTGTCTTGCAGCCAGCTTAAAAAGGCTTCAAATTCCTCATAACGCATGCGCCCATAAAGTCGTCGTCCCAAGTGCCAGTCAGAGGTGTGCAGGATGGTGAGAGGGCTAGCAGCAGATACAGACATAATTGTACTTAGTGATGAATGAAAGACAGCGATTATTCTAGCAAGAATTGGCGGGCTTTGCTGTGGTTATAAACTTATCAGCAAAGCAAAGTAGAAAAGTATAAATGGCGATATTTAGTAGTAAATTAAACGATGGTAATTTGTTAAAAAGAATGACTATTTAAAAAGGCTGATTATTAAGGCGCTTTATTAATAGCCCTAAGTAACAAATGAGTGATACTAGAAAAGGGCAGTATTTAGTAACATCCAAGCCATCATTAATAAGGATATGTTATGCCGTTTATCAGATTATGCACATTGGCTTTGATTGCCAGCTCATCTCTGGCTGCTTGCAGTAGTTATGAGCAGACCAATATGAATAATAAAACGACTGTGAGTCAAATCAAAGACAGCAACTCGTTTATCCGTTCGATTAAACCGAGTCGTTCTGAAGCAATCATTGGCCAAGTGACTGGTATCATTTCGCAAGACAGAGAGCAGCAAAAAGTTACTATCGTGGATCAGGATGGGCACGCTTATACAGCGTTTATTAGCAAATCTAATTTTGGTCAGAACAATGCGAATCAAATGCAGAAATTGGCTATAGGCGATTATATAGAAGTGATGGGAGAGCAATCGGCATCACAATCAGGGGTAGGTAATAAGCGCCAAATTACTGTCCGTGCTATGTCTTATGTTTTACGTAAAATTCTAATCGCTGACCATCAAGTAGACTGTGTCGGTGTTGCGCCACAATCATGCTTACTGACTAAGCCTGCTGAACAAGCCAACTCAGACTGGGAGTATCGATATAGTGCTATAGAAGGTTTTGATTATGAGCCTCATTATGAATACACATTGCTTATTAAGAATACGCCCGTTAGCAATCCACCTGCAGATGCATCGTCAGTTCATAGCAAACTTATAAAAGTACTTGAGAAGAAAAAAACTAAAACATAAGAGCTAAAAGAAGCCCTACCAATTTACTGCTAGGGCTTTTTAATACTGTTTGGAAGTTTAAAAATAAATTTAGCCAATAACTAACTGCTCCAAACTTTCATTCTCTTTTTGCTCGGCAAGATTAGCCACCATAGATAGTGCATGTGCTTGTTGGTGAGTGGAGTTATTAGATGTTAAGTCATCGTTAGGGGTAGCGGCCGTGCCACCGCGTAACCAGTTATTAGCCGTATCGCTAACGTTTTGATTGTGCTGCTGATTATGTAGATTATACCAAGCCAAGTCATGATGTAGCGCGACTACATCACCCATAATGAGTAATGCTGGCGTGGGAAGCTGGTTTTTCTCTTGTAATTCAACAATATCGGCAAGTGTACCTGTTAATACTTGCTGATTGGGCATACTGGCATTAGAGACGATAGCGATAGGCGTATCGGCAGAGCGTCCCGCTTCAATTAAACCTTCCGTTAAACGTGCTAGCGAATGCAATCCCATATAGAAGACGACAGTCTCATCGGTATCCAAAAAGTTTTTAAAGTTATTGTTGGGTGCGCCTGCCTTTAAAAACCCAGTGACAAAACGTACTGATTGCGAATGGTCACGGTGGGTAAGCGGAATACCGGCATAGCTAGCAGCGGCATTGGCTGCGGTAATGCCCGGCACCACTTGGTAAGGAATGCCATGTGCGCGCAAGCTTTCAATCTCTTCTCCGCCACGCCCGAAAATAAACGGATCACCACCTTTTAGCCTTACCACACGGCGACCTTCTTTCGCACTATTAACCAGTAGCTCATTAATGCCTAACTGCGCCACAGCATGGTTGCTACGTTTTTTACCGACGAATACTTTGTCGGCATCGCGGCGGCATAAATCCAGCACTTGCGGTGAGACCAGCGCATCATAAAATACAATATCGGCTTGTTGCATGAGCCTTAATGCTTTAAACGTCAACAGTTCTGGATCACCAGGCCCTGCGCCGACGATATAAACCTCGCCAACAGGTGACACAGGTTTGGCTGCTACAGTGCCGTGATTGATAGTGCCATGACTGATATCACATTGATTAGCATTAAACTCATCTACTGACACAGGTGCGGTTATTGATACGGTTTGTATATCTGCCACATCAGAGTGCTGGCTGGTAGCGTTTTCTTTAGCAATTTGCGCCGCAGTGCTATCTAAGTCCGCTTGCAATTGCGCGGCTGCCTGCGTTTCATTGCCGGCAAACATCAGCTGGCTCACTTGACCTTCAAATGCTCGCTCCCAAAACTGCCGACGACCAGTCAATGTTGGTATTCTGGCTTTGACTTCACCTCTAAAATCGCCAGCAAGTTTAGCCAGTTTGCCATAGCCTTGCGGGATTAAAGTCTCGAGACGGGCGCGCAGTAAACGTGCCAACACCGGCGCTTTACCGTTTGATGAAATACCAATCAAAATGGGGTTACGATCAACAATTGCAGGAAAGATAAAATCGCATAAGTGTGGCGTATCGACGACGTTTACCGGAATATTGAGGTTGCTTGCATCGGCATGAATTTGATGGTTGAGTGTTTCATCATCAGTGGCGGCGATAATAACGCGCGAGCCTGACATATAGGTTTTATTATAGTTCTCAAAAATTAACTTATGCTGAATGTCTGTTTTTGTATTGGTCAGCAGCGCTTGTAGCTCAGCGCAGATACTTGGCGCAAGGACAGTGATACACGCGCCCGCACGGCTGAGCAAATCAGCTTTACGTAGCGCGACATCGCCGCCACCAACGATTAACACTTTACGACCTTCTAATTTAAAAAATAGCGGAAAGGTATTCATAGTATTACCAGTGATTCAATTTAATATATGCAGCTATTATGAATTATCACGGGCGATGGCTCATCTAGTGAATTGGCATTAGCATAGTCATTTTTGAGATATTGAAGGTGGTTTTTGCTGAGAAAGGGAATAGCAGTATAAAATCATATAGTCGATTCACTTTAAAAAGAAAACCGTATTGCTGGTATAAATTTATTGAAGCTTCTATATGGCTTTGCTGCTAGCAAGCGAGAAAAATTTATACCAGCAGAATTTAGTGACAATCGCATGTATTTTATTTTGAACTTACTATAATGCACAAAAAGTCCCGCTTAACTCGATATAAACCGGTTAAGCGGAACTTTTTAGTATCACTTTTTATTAAATGATAAAGCTGTATTTGGCTACTACAACTGCGTATGCAAACCACATTCGCGGTGCTCTTCTACCTTAGTAGGATCGAAGTAATCAAACTCATTTGGTAGGCTGTGTTCTTCAAGATAAACATCCAAATCGCTATCTGTCTTATCAAATAACGGTGCGACTTTTAACACACCATCTTTAGATAGGCTCAGCACATCAAGACCTTGGCGGAATTCGGTTTGATCTTTACGAATAGCGTTGAACCAAACGTCAGGCTTTAGCTCATCTAAGGCACGGCGGAACGGTTCAAGCTTAACTTGATCAGTGAACTCATCATGTAGTGGGTTATCAATACCAGGAATACCTTCCATCGTCACGTCACGATGGGCGGCGGTTTGTTTAGGAATATAGGTGATAACGTTTAAGTTTAAATCACGGATGACTTTATTGGCAAATTGGTAAGTCGCGTCAGTGTTATAACCAGAATCTACCCACAATACCGTGATGTCAGGGCGTTGTTTCGCGACCAAATGCAAAATCGCTGATTCATAAGGGCGGAAGTTAGTGGTAATGATGGGGTTTTTCGCTTGGCTTAATGCCCACGCAACGATCTGCTCGGGTGATTTACCTTGCAAGTCTTGGTTGGCTTGATCGATATTTAGATTTGGGTGTAATTGGCTCATGATGCGTTCCTTAATGAGTGTTAATGTAAAAACAATTAGAGTAAAAAGACATTAATATCAGTTCGTATGATTCATTATAAAATTAAGCGCCTGCAAACATCGGTAATGCGCTAGCATCGCGCCCGTCGTAGCTACTGGCAAGTGCGGTAAATGCTTGACTGATGTTAGAGATAGACTGCAGATCATGCTCGCTAATCACAAAACTATCAGCACCAGCGCGTAACAAATAAGCGATTTGATCACGGCCGAACTTGCCAGCCATGCGAATCTCGCCCTGATAGCCCATTTGGCGCAGGGTTTGCGCATAACTAAAGCCGCGCCCGTCGGTGAAGACAGGTACATGAATGACAATCAAATCTTGCTGTAATAAAAACTCTGACAAATTAACCAATGTATCAGTATCGTTATCTGATGTGATCCAAACGCCCATACGGCTGGCGTGTTCGGTTAACAGCTCATGCAACTGCTGTAATAGCCCACCAGCGAGCTTGCCTTTAGCATCTAATAAATCAGTGAGCGGCAGTACGATATCGAATTTTTCTTGTTTATGCAGTAGCTCAAGCAGCGATATATGGGTAAGTGCAATGCCATCTGGTAGCTCATTGGTGCTAAGCGCCAACCATGTATCATTTTGACCGATATCAATGCCTTTGCTGTTTAATACATGATGATTACCCATAAACCTTCTCCTTAAAGGGGGCGATGCCAACGCGATCGACTAAGTCACCAAAGCCTTCTACATCGTTCTCATTGCTGACGCGTTGCTCTAGATAAACGTCCAATATCTTTTGTAGAGTAGTTGCCACGTCGTCAGCTGGCACGGCTTTACCTAAGATTTTACCGATTTTGGCATTATCACTAGAGTTGCCGCCAAGGCTGATTTGATACCAGTGCTCACCCTTTTTATCGACACCAAGGATACCGATATCACCAGTATGATGATGCGCACAAGCGTTCATGCAACCAGACATATTGAGGCGAATGTCACCCAAATCATAAAGGTAGTCGAGATCATCAAACTGTTTTTCGATTTGCTCGGCAATATTGTGAGTAGTGGCGTTAGCAAGCGAGCAAAAGTCCCAGCCTGGGCAGACAATCATATCGGTTAAGGTATTGATATTAGCGCGGGCTAAATGTAGCTTAGCCAGCTGTTGCCATAGCTCGTATAACTGATTGCTTTGTACGTCTGCAAATACTAGATTTTGCTGATAAGTACCACGCAATTCACTAAAGCTATATTTATCAGCAAGATCAGCGAGGGCATCCATTTGCGTCTCGCTTACATCGCCTGATGGCACGTAGATGCCGTCGACCAAACCAGCTTTTAGCGAAATCACCACGGCGCGATAGCCTGCAACTTTATGCGCCACGGTATTTTGGGTATACCAATTAGCAAAGTCTTTATCGGCGCTGAGTTGCTGTTGTAGCTCAGACTGTATTTGTAGCGCATCAAAGGTGACGTAATCAGGTTCCGTGAAAAAGCTACTGGCGGTTGCAAAGTTTGCATCGGTTAAAGTCAATGGACCGTCTTTTATATGCGCTTCCCATTCCGCATCGACCAGCTTAGCAAAGGCGGGGCCACCCATACTCTCAACCAATATCTTGATACGGGCTTTAAACTTGTTGTCGCGGCGACCGTGCAGGTTATAGACGCGCAAAATAGCATCTAAGTAGCTGAGCAAGTGTTGACGTGGTAAGAACTCATTAATAACCTTGCCAATGACAGGCGTACGTCCAAGTCCGCCACCAACGATGACTTCAAAACCAAGCTCGCCGGCGTCATTGGTTTTTAAATGCAGTCCAACATCATGCACTTGCGTGGCAGCGCGGTCGTTGGCCGTACCAATAACGGCAATCTTAAATTTACGCGGTAAAAAAGCAAACTCAGGGTGAAAGGTTGACCACTGGCGAATAATCTCGCAATAGGGGCGTGGATCGGCAATTTCTTCTTGATGAATACCAGCATAAGGGTCCGTGGTGGTATTACGAATACAGTTGCCCGACGTTTGGATCGAGTGCATTTGTACTGATGCTAGCTCCGCCAAAATATCTGGTACTTCTTCAAGTTTTGGCCAGTTCAGCTGCATATTGGTGCGGGTAGTAAAGTGCCCGTAACCTTTGTCATATTTGCGGGTAATCTCAGCCAATTTACGCAACTGATAGGTAGCCAGCAGCCCGTAAGGGATAGCGATACGTAGCATCGGTGCATAACGTTGGATATAAAGACCATTTTGCAGTCGTAGCGGTAAAAACTGCTCTTCTGGGAGCTCGCCTGCCAAAAATCGTTCAGTTTGGTCACGAAATTGCGCAACCCGTTCTTCTACTAAGGTTTGGTCAGCGTAGTTATATTGATACATGACGTAATCTCAATGTTATTTTTAAACGTAAAAGCAGCGACTAATAAGTTTTATTGCCAATCGCAAGGTAAACAATTCAGTTTTACATCATATAAGGTTGGCTCTCTAAACATAAATTCCTTTAAGACATATCCATATCCAAACACAGCATAAATTTTCATAACGAAAGTTAGGTAGCCTATGTTTATCAAATTCAACTTTCAACTTTCAATTTCCATAAATCGCTGTCCATTAGCAACTAACCGTTTATCGTTAAATTATCGCTTATTTATTTTCTTGATCATTCCTTGAGGTTTTAAAACACTATGACATCTATAACCGCTAATCAAAAACCATCAAAACTTGTCCCTCCACATGGTAGCGCTGAGCTTAAGCCGCTTTTATTAAATGAGAGTGCGCGCAACCAAGCATTAAAGTTTGCCAGCACCTTGCCAACCATCACATTGAGCTCACGTGAGCGCGGTGATTTGATTATGTTTGGTATTGGCGGCTTTACACCGTTAAATGGTTTTATGAATCAAGCGGATTGGCAGGGCGTGGTAGATAACATGCGTCTGCAAAGTGGTGACAATGCTGGCTTGTTTTGGCCAATTCCGATTACCTTGTCTGCACCTAAAGCGACCGCTGATAGCTTAAATGCAGGTGATAAAGTCGCATTGGTGGCGCAAGATGGCGAGATTATGGGCATTTTGACGGTGGAAGAGACTTATACCATTGATAAAGAGCATGAATGCCAAAAAGTTTTTACCACCACGGATCCAGAGCATCCCGGCGTTCAACAAGTGTTGGATCAAGGCGAAGTTAATATCGCCGGCAGCGTCGAAGTATTGAGCGAAGGCGAGTTCCCAACCTTATATCCAGAAATCTATAAAACACCAGCTGAAACCCGCGCTATTTTGGATGCTAAAGGCTGGAAAACGGTCGCTGCCTTCCAAACCCGTAATCCAATGCACCGCTCACACGAATATCTCGCCAAGATTGCTATTGAGATATGTGATGGCGTGCTGATACATTCGTTACTAGGCGCACTAAAACCAGGCGATATCCCAGCAGACGTCCGTCAAGAAGCCATTAAAACTTTGATTGATAATTACTTTAGACAAGATACCGTTATTCAAGCTGGCTATCCATTAGATATGCGTTATGCCGGACCACGTGAGGCATTACTGCATGCCGTATTCCGTCAAAACTACGGCTGTAGCCATCTGATTGTCGGTCGTGACCATGCCGGTGTTGGTGATTATTATGGTGCCTTTGATGCGCAAACCATCTTTGATTATGTTGGTAAAGATGACCTGATTACCCAGCCGCTAAAAATTGGCTGGACGTTTTGGTGTAATGCCTGTAATGCTATGGCATCGGACAAAACTTGCCCGCATAACGCCTCTGAGCACGTGAAAGTATCAGGAACGAAGTTGCGTAAAGCGTTATCAGAAGATGAAGAGGTACCAGAGAACTTTAGTCGTCCTGAAGTACTAGAGATTTTACGTGATTATTATGCGGGTATTGTAAAAGAAGAGCGTGCTGAGGTTAAGTTGGTCGGTGCTTCTGCGGTATAAGAAAATTGCATAACGGCTAAATAAAAAAGGTGTCAGACGATAAATCTGGCACCTTTTTTAATGTTTCACAGCCAGCAAAAACCATTTAGTTAAGCTTTAAAGTACCTGCAAGCTTTTCATACTCTCCTACTAGTGAGCCGCCACCAGAACAAAAATAATTGAGCGCATATTTATCTTGGCTGTCGATAGTGAGCTTGTCGTCTTTAAATTGAAAAAAAGCCGTACTGTCATTGACCTTGCTTTGAAAAATGATACCGTGCGCGTCATCTTGACCCATAAAAGTCGCTTTACCATCAAAATAGCAACTGGGTTTCTTGATATCGCTGCGCGCTCGTACCTTGATATCAATTTGTCCCTCTTGTTCATCATCTGCTGCGCGCACCATGACGCCAACCCAATCATAGCCTTGTGTACGTTTAGCATAACCCTCAGAAGCGTAGCCCTTAGAAGCATAGTCTCCAACCACTGCTTGCACGGCAGGCGTAATAGTCGCTGTTGTTTGCTTTACGATGTTGCTGCCTGTACTGGTGGTCGTATTATTACAGCCGCTCAAGGCAAATAGAGCAGAAGTGGTTAATGAGAGTGCCGCAAAAAAATGAGAATAACGAGGTAGAGAAAGGGTCATTTAGGCGCCTTTTTTAAGTAAGTAATTGAGATGGCTAGTATGTCTGCAAAATAATAAAGTTTGATGGTTGTAAAATTAAGCCATTTAAACGGCATAGTTAAGGTATGTTGAATATTCAACGGATAATACAGCTTACATAAATACCAGTCTACTTAGTAAACAATACCGTAGCTTACTCAAAAGTGTCTGCTTATCACTATATCGCAAAAATACCCAATAAAAACAGCTGTTTTAGAATAACTAATAACATTACTTATGCCAAGTTAATCACTCGATAAGCGGATTCGTCACTAAGCATTTAACTTCTATGCTGCTAGCATATCTCTCATCATTCATAAAACCATATTCATCAAATCATGTTCAAGACATTATAGCCTTTAACTGGGCGATCAATATTTTGAAGCAACGATCCTATCAATATTATCGAGAGTATTTATGCAACCAACTCACAAGAGGTTTCACAAGCTTAGCTTGGCTAGTGTCCAATTACTTATTGAGCGTAAGAATATGAGAGCACACGTATCTAATGTCAGATTAAATATTGGTGGCGTACTGGCAGTTGCAATGTTAATGACTGGCTGTAGCCCCACTGAAGCGACTCAAAACGAGGCACAGAAAAAAGCAGATGGGTCAAAAGATATCGAGATACTTAACGTCTCTTATGATGTATCACGCGATTTCTATAAAGACTACAACACCTTATTCGCTAAGGGTTATCAAAAAGAGCATCCCGATAGCAAAGTTAGTATCAATCAGTCGCATGGTGGCTCAAGTAAGCAAGCGTTGTCGGTCGCTAATGGTTTACAAGCGGATGTGGTGACCTTTAATCAAGAAAGTGATATGAATTTGCTGGTTGAAAAAGGCTTGGTTGCTGCTGATTGGCAACAAGCATTACCAAATAAGGCTGTCCCTTACACCAGTACCATGGTGCTATTGGTACGCAGTGGCAATCCAAAAGGCATTAAAGACTGGCAAGATTTGGCTCGTAACGACATCGGTGTGGTGATACCCAACCCAAAAACCAGTGGTACGGCGCGTTACGCCTTTTTGGGTGCTTATGGCTATGGACTCCATCATTTTAAAGAAAATGTTGCAGCTTCTACCAAAACAGATGCCTTTATTAAAAAGCTACTGGCAAACGTCGTCACTTATGACAATGGCGCGCGCGCAGCAACGACCAGCTTTACTCAGCGCGGTCTAGGCGATGTGCTCATTACGACCGAAAACGAAGCGCATTTGGCCGCCAAGCAATTTGCCAAAGGAAAAGTGGATATCGTCTATCCAAGTTATTCAGTTTTGATTGCCAATCCTGTTGCTGTGGTGACTGCAGTGACTGATAAAGCAGGTAAAACAGAAGCAGCAAACACGTATCTAAAAAGCTTATGGGACAAGCCTGCACAGGAACTGATGGCACAGATGTATATGCGTCCTAGTAATGAGCAAGTGCTTACTGCCCACAAGGACACCTTGCTTGATATTGAGACATTTGAGCCAGTAGCAGTATTTGGTCCTTGGACACAAATTATGGAGACATTCTTTGTTGATGGTAGTCGCTTTGATGCGTTGGCAAGTGCGAAATAAAAACAGGATGATCAATTACTGCCTTACTTTCGACTGACTATTGGCGAATGATACAAGCAATCGGTCATTCGCTTATAAAAATATAAGGCTTATCAAACGCTCGTTATATTAAGTACTTGATAAGCCTATATTTTTACATCTTATATTCCATTTTGGCAATAACATACGCATATTCGTCATTAAACATAATAAGCCTACGCTGTTAGCATACCTGCATTACTTAACTTATCTCATTTGAGGCAGCCATGACATCATATACAGCAGGTTATAAAAACAAAACGATTAGCGTCCTAAGTATCGCCGGCGTGGCGCTCACTTTGGGTATGACAGGCTGTAGCAATAGCGAAAAGACTGAGCCAACTGCCAAAGTAGAGGGCGAGCCAGCTGCTGCCGCTGAAAATATTGAGCTATTAAACGTTTCTTACGATGTGGCACGCGATTTTTACAAAGGCTACAATCCTTTATTTATTGAACACTATAAAGCTGAAAACCCAAACAGTAATATCAGCGTTAATCAGTCGCATGGTGGCTCAAGCAAACAAGCATTATCGGTTGCTAATGGCTTACAAGCAGACGTAGCGACTATGAACCAAGGCTCAGATATTGAGCTCCTTCAGAAGAAAGGTTTGGTTGAAGCAGATTGGGAAAGTAAGTTCCCAGATAACGCCGTACCTTTTACCAGCACCATCGTATTTTTAGTGCGTAAAGACAATCCAAAAAATATCAAAGACTGGGAAGACTTAACCAAGTCGGGCGTTGAGATTGTCATGGCCAACCCGAAAGTAACTGGTAATGGCCGTTATGCCTTCCTAGGCGCTTATGGTTATGGTTTGAATGCGTTTAACAAAGACGAAGCCAAAACGAAAAGCTATGTAAAAGATGTCCTTAAAAATGTCAAAGTTTATGAGAGTGGCGGACGCGCAGCAACGACGACCTTTGTCCAACGCGGTATCGGTGATGTGTTAGTTACTTTTGAGAATGAAGCCAATCTTGCAGCCACTGATTTTGGCGCTGGTAAAGTAGATATCGTTTATCCTAAATACTCTATCAAGTCTGAAAGTCCGGTGGCTATTGTAAAAACCGTTACTGATAAAAAAGGCACCACTGCTGCTGCAAAAGCCTATCTTGATTACCTATGGAGCGAGCCTGCTCAGCAATTGGCCGCTGATTTGTACTTGCGTCCAAGCGTGAAGAGTGTTCTTGATAAAAACGGTGATAAATTACCACCAATTGAGACTTTCCGTCCGAATGATACCTTTGGCTCATGGGATGACATCATGGGTAACTTCTTCAGTGACGGTGGTGTGTTCGATCAGTTAGCCGTTAACGCGCCAAAGTAACTTTTAATAAAGCAATCCTTAAAACATTAGCTCTCAAAACATTGACTCTTAAAATATAATGAGTTTAGAGCTACCTTTAACTTAGAAAGATAATCAACAGTATCGTTCAATAAGTAGAGTACACAATATAAAGGACATGGCCACTCGTGCTATGTCCTTTATACCATAAGCATACTAATAACAAACTTGAAATAAATGGTCTTAACGATAAGCACCATTAGATAGGCAATAGGACATTATTATGAGTGCAACAACCTCTTCTGCCAATAAACCTAGTCACAAGAAGGGCTGGCTGACACGCTTGCGCCAACGTAATGTGCTACCAGGTTTTGGGCTAAGTATGGGAATCACCGTCTTTAGCTTATCGTTATTGGTGGTGTTGCCGTTTGCGATGATGGCTTATACCACCACCCAAATGGGCTGGACAGGATTTTGGACAACCATTAGTCAGCCTCAGGTCGCAGCCGCCATTAAGTTGACGTTATGGATGTCGTTCTTAGCCATGTTGACCAATATGGTGTTTGGTACCTTGGTCGCTTGGGTGTTGGTCCGTTATGAGTTTTGGGGCAAATCTCTCATTAATGCCTTGGTTGATTTACCGTTTGCGCTACCGACAGCCGTGACCGGTATATCCCTTGCTACCCTATATGCTCCTAACGGCTTAATAGGGCAGTGGTTTGAGAAAATTGGGATTCAAGTAGCCTTTACCCCGATCGGTATTTGGCTGGCGTTAGTGGTCGTGAGTTTTCCGTTTATTGTGCGTGCGGTGCAGCCCGTATTAGCAGAGTTATCGGTTGAATTTGAAGAGGCAGCTGCGGTACTGGGAGCCAATCGATTTACTACCTTTCGCAAAGTCATTTTACCAGAGCTACTACCTGCACTACTGATGGGCGCTGGCATGATGTTTGCCCGCGCCACTGGCGAGTATGGTTCCGTTATTTTTATCGCCGGTAATATACCAATGGAATCTGAGATTTTACCCATTATTATTATCAGTAAACTTGAGCAATTTGATATCCAAGGCGCATCGGCTGTGGCGTTATTTATGCTGCTGATCTCATTTGTGATTTTATTAACGATTAATATAGTGCAGTGGAAACTGTCACGCCGCGTAGGAGCTCGCTAAGATGCAAATAGCCAATAGCTACGACTATCAAAGCAACCCTGCAACCCGAGATAAGCCATGGATCAGACGCATCTTTATTACTATTGCCGTTTTATTTATGATTATCATGTTGGTTTTTCCACTACTTGCCGTATTTTACGAAGCGCTTAAAAATGGTTGGGCGCTCTATATTGCTTCTCTTATTGAACCTGAAGCGCTACAAGCGATTAAGCTGACTCTGATTACCGCTGCTATCGTCGTACCAATTAATATGGTGATGGGTATAGCCATTGCATGGCTGGTGACACGTTATCAGTTTAAAGGTAAGCAATTAGTCACCACCTTGCTTGATTTACCATTTTCGGTATCACCAGTGGTGGCAGGTTTGATGTTTATCCTGTTATTTGGTCTTAATTCTCCTATCGGTGGCTGGCTAGAGAGTATGGGGATACAGATTATTTTTGCGGTTCCTGGTATTATTTTAGCCACTTTATTTGTGACCTTTCCCTTTGTTGCCCGTGAGCTGATACCTTTAATGCAGACTCAAGGTGATTCTGAAGAGCAAGCGGCATTGACACTAGGCGCTAGCGGTTGGCAAACGTTTTGGCATATTACCTTACCCAATATAAAGTGGGCACTGTTATATGGTTTGATTTTGACCAATGCACGGGCGATGGGTGAGTTTGGCGCGGTCAGTGTGGTCTCTGGTCATATTCGCGGCGAAACCAACACCATGCCACTATTGGTTGAGATTGCCTATAACGATTATAACTTTACGGCCGCTTTTGCCTTATCTAGCCTACTTGCTGCCTTAGCTATGGTGACCTTGCTCGTGCAACAAGTGATGACTAAGCTGCAAGATCGTAAGTTTGCTAAGTCTGAGCGGCTGGTAAGCGCCCCTGAATTGCCCGTTAGTGCCAATGCGACGGTTAAGAAGCCTATTAGTAACGATAGAGACGCTGATAAATAAGTCATTACAGACGTTGTTAAAACTGCTGACAAAAAAAATTATGCACCATTAGATAAAGTCATAATAAGAAACATTATAAGAGATACTGCTATGAGCATCGAGATTAGGAACGTTAATAAAAAATTTGGTGATTTTACTGCCCTAAACGACATTAATATCACTGTCCCGACAGGTAAGCTAACCACCTTACTTGGGCCTTCAGGCTGTGGTAAAACCACCTTACTACGGATTATTGCTGGTCTTGAGTATGCAGACTCAGGACAGATATTATTCGATGAGTTAGATGTCACCAATACGCCAGTACAAAAACGCCATATTGGCTTTATGTTTCAGCACTATGCATTGTTTCGTCACAAAAACATCGCTGATAATGTAGGCTTTGGCCTGACCTTGTTGCCAAAGAACGAGCGTCCCAGTAAAGCAGATATTAATAAACGCGTCGCTGAGCTGCTCGACCTAGTACAACTGCCACAATTGGCCAACGCTTACCCGCATCAGTTGTCAGGTGGACAGCGTCAGCGGATTGCGCTGGCACGCGCTTTAGCTGTGAAGCCAAAGTTATTGTTATTGGATGAGCCGTTTGGTGCGCTAGATGCTAAGGTACGTAAAGAGCTGCGCACCTGGCTAAAAAACATCCATCATGAGCTTGGTATCACCAGCATCATGGTCACCCATGACCAAGAAGAGGCGCGGGCAGTATCTGATGAGATTGTGGTCATGAACCATGGTCGCGTCGAGCAGGTAGGGACGTCAGAGGAGCTGATTCACCAGCCAGCCAATGCGTTTGTCAGTGATTTTTTGGACTTGGTATAGTTATTTTAAGATAAAAAACAGTCGACCATAAAAAAAGACCTAATCATGATTAGGTCTTTTTTATGGTTGAATTAACCTAGGTTTTTCTTGATAGAGTCTGTCTAATCAAGGTTTCTAATGCCTACGACATGGAAGTAGGTTTTTGCACATTAATATCTTTGGTTGATATCTGCTGATAAGTAATATCTAAGATATCTTGACACCACTCTGGCAAATCGTCTGCCACTTCATACCACATCCACGTTCCATCACGAACGCAGCTTAAAATACCCAATTTTTTCAAGTGATTGAGATGGCGCGATATGGTTGGCTGTGGTTGATCAAGTATTTCTACCAGCTCACCAACGCAGCGCGATTCTTTATTAAATAAGATTTGAAAAATCTTTAAGCGCGTTGGGTCAGATAATACTTTAAACAACTCAAGTGGTTGTATCATAGAATTATTATTAGACATAGAACAATTCCAATATATGTTTAGTTGATAGGGGGACAATATAACAGCAGTTAGCTACAAAATCGATTAAAAAATGACCATATTTACAGTTCGTCGCCATTTTACTACCTTTGATACTTTATAGTTACAGTTAGCAGTATATTCAGTTACGTGAATTAAATAAGCGCAATATAACGTGGCGGTCATAATTAACATGACTGACAAATATTTTAAATACTATTGTAAATGGTAATAATTATCGTTATTATAACGAATAACAAGTTAGTCATTCACGTAGGAGTCCGCATATGTACGTATGTATCTGTAACGATGTCAAAGAAAAGCAAATCAAAGCCGCCATTGCTTCGGGCATTGATACGTTAGATGGTCTAAAAGATACTCTAGATGTGGCAACTTGCTGCGGCTGCTGTGAGCCTATGGTAAATGACTATCTTGATGCACACCATGCCAAACTCGATGTATTGGCTTACGCAGTTTAAGCCGCATCTACTAAGATATTCCCTACTATAATAGTTATATCTAATAACTATATCTAATCACCTCGATGTAACAGCAATGTATTCAGTATTTTGCACATACCTTTTGTTTATTATACCTAAAGGGTAGATTGCCAGCGTCCATATAACTTCACTTATACACCTGCATTCATGCTATCGATTGATCCATATTGAGTCTTATCATTGATTACTGTCGGCCAATGGCAACAGTCGTTCATTATGATTCTCAATTCGCATCTTATTCTCAGTTCATATCATTACAAGCTATACGCGTCCGTATGTTACTATATCTATCTGTCTTTGTAAGACGTTTTGTTGAATTAATCTTTACTGATTGGTTTACCGATAGTGCTTTCTATATATGTAATATTATGAATTTAATCTGCAGATAACTATAAATACAGGAGTATATGTGATGATAGGCAGCCCGAAAGTGATTGACTATTTAAACTTTTTGTTAGGTGGTGAGCTTGCGGCTCGTGATCAGTATTTCATTCATTCTGAGATGTATGCGGAATGGCATTACGGCAAATTATACGATCGTATCAGCCATGAAATGCAAGACGAAACCATGCATGCACAAGCTATCATCCGCCGTATCTTGATGCTGAGCGGCACACCAAAGATGAAAGTCAATGACATTCATATTGGTAGTACGGTTCCAGAAATGCTGCAGCTCGACCTTAACCTTGAATATGAAGTACAACAACATCTTAAAGATGGTATTGCTATCTGCGAAGCAGAGCATGACTATGTGACGCGTGAGATGTTGGTTGAGCAGCTCAAAGATACGGAAGAAGATCATGCACATTGGCTTGAGCAACAGTTGCGACTGATTGATATGATTGGCCTGCAAAATTATTTACAAAGTCAGATGGCCGAAGTGTCTCCCGATCTTATTTAATATCATAATGGATATGAATAGCCATAAGGCTTAGCTTAAACAAAATAAGTAAGGAGAGATGTCATGAAAGGGAATAAAGAGGTTATCCGTGCACTAAATAAGGTGCTTGGGCAGTCATTAATAGCGATCAATCAGTATTTTTTGCATGCTCGTATTGCTAGACACTGGGGCTTAGAGTCGCTAAATGAAAGTTTCTATAAACAGTCTATTGCGGAGATGAAATGGTCTGATGATCTGATTGCACGGATTTTATTGCTAGGTGGTTTACCAAATTTGCAAGATTATGGCAAGATGTTCATCGCTGAAGATGTACCTGAAATGATTGACTGCAATTTACGCTTAGAGAAACAAAAATTCGCCATCATTACCGATGCGATTACCTTATGTGAGACGCAGCAGGACTATGTATCGCGTCAGCTACTTGTTATTCTAAAAGATGGCAATGAAGAGTATCAAGACTGGTTAGAAACACAAGAAGACTTAATGAAAGACGCTGGTATTGAAAACTATATCCAATCTCAAATGGATGACGATAAAGCGCCTTAGATTATTCATGTTGGTGTCATTAACCATCATTTAATCGCCAAAAGCCAGCGTGTACCTTGGTCTTCAACCAATGACACGCTGGCTTTTTCAGGTCTGAATGTTAACGAATGTTGCTGTATAGTCAGCTTAAGATAAAAGAGACGCTCTCGAAATAGCGCCCTGCAATACATCAATATAAGCCGCGACCATCCTCAGGTTTTAGGCGTAAAAAGTATAATCCGGACAGGATAGTCAAAATACCCAGTATCCAATACGTGGTTTGAAAGGCAGCCAACGTATCGAGCTGCAGGCGCTCTCGTAATAGATTCAGCAGCGCCGCCCCAAAGGCAATACCGAAGCTGATGGCCAGTTGTTGATTAACGGCCATCAAACTATTACCACTACTGGTTTGCGTGCCTTCTAAGTCACCGATGGTAATGGTATTCATCGCGCTAAACTGCATGGAATTACAAGCGCCCATCACCGTCAAAATAGGGATAAACCAAATCCATTGTGATGAATCGCTAAACTGCGCCAATACAATGATGAGCATGCCCATCAAAAAGGTGTTGTAGACAAGAACCGTGCGATAACTATAACGCTGGATAATCTTACTGACCCAAGGCTTGATACCTATCGCACCGACCGCAATAGGAGCGAGCAGCCAACCTGCTCGTGAGGGGGAGTACTCAAACACCACTTGTAATAATAATGGCAATAAAAATGGCACCGCGCTGATGCCTAACCGTGTAAATAAATTACCGGTAATACCAATGCGAAAGGTGCGAATACTGAATAGACTCAACGGAAACAACGGTGCAGAGCGACGTTTGGCATGCCACACATAAACGCCTATCAATAAACTTGCCAGCAATCCAAGCATGAGTCCATAAAATCCGCGACCCGTCTGCGAACCAAACTCCACAGCGAGGGTAAAACCACACGCCGCGGCAGCAAACAACAAAAAACCTGTCCAATCTAGACGTTTGGTATCCTCAAATAAAGCAGGCACTAGCTTTTTACCCATGATAAAGCCAAAAATACCCATTGGGATGTTGATTAAAAATATCCAATGCCAACTGGTGTACTGAACGATATAACCACCCAATACTGGTCCGACCAGCGGTGCAACCAATGCGGGTATCACTGCAAAGTTCATGACGGTTAAGAGCTTATTGCGCGGATAAGATTTGACCAATATCAACCGCGCAACAGGTGTCATCATTGCGCCGCCGATACCTTGTACAATACGTGAGCCTATCAAAAGGTTTAAGGTAGGAGAAGCGGCACATAATAGTGAGCCAATACAAAAGATAATGATCGCTGACAAAAACACTCGCCGTGTGCCATATTTATCCGCTAAAAACCCGCTAATGGGAATAAAAATAGCCAAGGTAAGCGCATAACTGATGACAGCCCACTGCATTTTGAGCGGTGATTCGCCCAGTGCTTGCGCCATTTGTGGTAATGAGGTATTAAGGATGGTGGCATCCAAAATCTGCATAAATAACGCCACCGCTAGTACATAGGGTAGGTATTTATCTTGCGTTGGGGTTAGGGTTACCATATTGCTGTCACCATATCTTAAGACCGCCATTATTTAAAGTTTGTCTTAATCAGCCGCTAACTGTATTTATAAAACAGCTATTAAGTTGTGTGTAGTATAAAAATAACCGTCTAGCAGTTAAAGAGCAGCAAAGTAACCATCAGCGTAAACGTCAGTAATCAGGGTGTAAAAACATCTACACTAATTACAAGACGTGCCTTTAATAGAATGATCCATCCTCGTTATAGTAGGATATAAAGAGTCAGCAAAACTATACTTAGAAAAACCGTATTTAGAAAAATCATGACGAGTGCAATCACATTTAATAAAACGATAAAAAATAGGATATCTTATGAGCCAGAACAATAATAAATCTAGCAATAATATCGATGAGAAAAGTGATAAATACGTACCACCCAAAATATGGATCCAAGATAAAGAGAGCGGTGGTAAGTTCTCTAGTATCAATCGCCCAACCGCCGGCGCGCGCCATAACAAAGAGCTGCCAGTAGGCGATGCACCGTTACAACTGTATTCACTGAATACCCCAAACGGAGTTAAAGCAAACATTCTATTAGAAGAGTTGGCTGAGCTTGGTATCAAAGAAGCCGCTTATGATGCCTATAAAATTGATATCTCGGAAGGCGATCAATTTGGCTCAGGCTTCGTCGCAATAAACCCTAACTCAAAGATTCCTGCGCTAGTCGATTATTCTGGGGAGACGCCTATCAAGTTATTTGAGTCGGGCGCTATTTTGATGTACTTGGCAGAGAAGTTTGAAAAGTTTATTCCTATTGAATCAGGTCAGCCTCGTGCCAATTGTCTTTCTTGGGTGATGTGGCAGATGGGTAGTGCGCCATATTTAGGCGGCGGTTTTGGTCATTTTTACGCTTACGCTCCTGAACCAATGGAATATCCTATTAATCGATTTACCATGGAGGTTAAACGCCAGCTTGACGTCCTTGACCGCCACCTAAAAGACAATGAATACCTGTGTGGTAATAACGAGTCTGATTATAATATCGCCGATATCATTATTTGGGCATGGTATGGCCAACTGGTACTTGGCAAGCTCTATGATGCTGCTGAATTCTTACAAGTTGATGACTATAAAAACGTGCAGCGTTGGGCGGAAAAAATAGCCGAACGTCCAGCAGTCAAACGCGCAGTAGACTTAGTGCTTGAGCCAATTGTCTAGTCTAATCCATACTGTCTATAGAATATTAGCTCAGTATGATAGCCAAGCAATATCGTAAACAGCTGAACGATAGAAGCATAAGATTGAAAATAAAAAAGGTTAATAAGGAATTCTCTTATTAATCTTTTTTGTATTTAACGTATTCATAATTCCATATACATATATGGATATATTCAAATAGAGCTGTACTTCAATATTTACATAATGGTACATTAGTACAACAGATAGAAACATTGATACGTTAAGATAGCAGTCACCGCCTTAATAGGCCGGTGTTTATATTTCTTCTATTAATGAGTAAAAATTATGAAGAATAATAATACGCTTAAGGGTCGACCATTACTGTTATTGAGTAAGATTGGTCAGAGCGATATTGAAAAAACTCAATATTCAAACAATACTTCTTATTTTAAAAGAAATGCTATAAAAACTAAAAAGACATCAGTATTCATGCCAAAGAAAATTTTATTACCCATATTTGCAGCAATCAGCACCGCTTTATTTAGCGCTACGAGTATTGCTGGCACGCCCGTTGATTTTAGCAGCCAAGATTGGCAAGTCGCTTGTGATAATACCCGTACTTGCCGGCTGGCAGGCTATCAAGCAGATAGCAATAGCGAGCTGCCTGTCTCTTTATTATTGGTGCGCCGTGCAGGTGCCAATGCGACGATCGATGGTCAGGTTAAACTTGGCGGTGCTAAAGAAAGCTCTGCCAAAGCATTGATGCAATTGGGCAATCGCCACCGGATATCGTTGTTTATTAATAATGTAGATTACGGAGAAACCAGACCTTTTTCAGCTGCAGCAGGTTATGCAGAGCTTACGTCGGCGCAAGTAACGGCGCTGTTAGAAGCACTGACCAAATCGAGCAAAATTGAATTAGTCATTCGCAATACGCGCTGGCAGTTATCCGATAAGGGTTCAAATGCAGTCATGCTCAAAGCCGATGAAGCACAGGGTCGAGTAGGTACGCCAAGCGCCTTTATTCGTGACAGCATCACCAAGTCTAATAGCAGCGTCTTAGCACCCAAAGCCATACCGTCAATACAGCTGGTCACGCCTAACCCCCAAGCCACTTCTAGTAGTAAGAAAAAATTCGCAATGCGCGCTTCTGAGTTATCAAAGATAATGAAAAACACCATGAGCGACGTAGATACTGACTGCCCAAACTTATCTGATAAGTCACCATGGCGCGTCAGTCGCTTAAATAGCAGACAATTACTCGCACAACATGACTGCTGGACAGGCGCTTATAATATCGGCATAGGTGTCTGGGTGCTCAATGACAGTAAACCTTACAAGCCCACATTAGTGACGACTGGTGCAACAGATTATAATAGCGGCAAAATAACTTCAGTACAAAAGGGTCGTGGTATTGGTGACTGCCTGTCCAAAACTGAGTGGTTATGGACCGGAAAAAACTTTGAAAAAAGCCATGAAAGCACTACTGGGCTATGCCGCATGATTGCAGCGGGCGGTGCGTGGCAACTGCCAACTCATGTTACTGAAGTTAAAATATCGCGTTAATGCTAAATTTGTTTAATAAATCAAATTCAGTGTCCGTTATTAGTCATATAAGGCTTCATACACCTTGTTTTATGACTTATTTTAATAAAAACAGCAAAATAGCTACTGATTACAGTTTTGTTGTGCTATACTGCGTCGCCACGTTAGCTTAGACTAATGTGAATTATGAGATTGATAACATCGCCTGCGATTTTGGGTCTAGGATGACCGAAAGTAATTGTTGCCGATGATTTTGTGTACTTAAATAATCCTATTATTTTTGACTCATATCTTATCTACGGACCCTTGTAGGGGCTAGATTGGTTGTTATTTACCTTTATCTGCTTTGGACAAAGCATTGATATTGAGTTTTTAGCAGACAAAGATGAGACACTCGGCACTACCACCAAAATACGTCAGACAGCACGAACGCCTTTATACTATTGACAAGCCTTATGGGTTTGGCATGCAGTTATCAACATTTTGATAATAAGTGTATATCGGCAGCGTGATGAACGGTTATCAGTGGTATGCATCAAGTCTGCTGAATTTACAGCAGCTTATACTTACCAAGGATCTTCATGACTGACATCTTATCTGCAATCGCTGCTGAAAACGGAATCATCGAAACTACTAACACCCCAAATACTAATAATGAAGCGGCAACAACTGACGCTACTGACGAAAATCAAGTTACTTTTACTGACTTAAACATTGCCAAGCCAATTCTTACCGCGCTTGAGCGTAGTGGCTATACCAATCCAACTCCTATTCAAGCACAAGCGATCCCTTTTGCATTAGAAGGCCGTGACCTTTTATTGTCTGCGCAAACGGGTAGTGGTAAAACTGCTGCTTTCGTCATCCCAGTACTTGATCGCCTAAGCCGTGCGACTAGCTTCGACAAATTGACCAAAGCCCTTATCCTAACGCCAACGCGTGAACTTGCTCAGCAAGTACATGATAGCGTACGTACCTATTCTAAAGATATGCGCGGTCTATTTTGTGTACCATTAGTTGGCGGCGCACCATATAACGGTCAGATTACTGCGTTGAAAAAAGGCGTACAAGTTATCGTTGCAACACCTGGTCGTCTACTTGACCATATCAATGCAGGTCGCGTTGACTTATCAAGCCTTGAAATACTAGTACTTGACGAAGCTGACCGTATGCTAGACATGGGTTTTGCTGATGATATCAGTGATATCCTACGTGCAGCACCGACTGATCGTCAAACCATTATGTGTTCAGCAACTTGGGATGGCCCAGTAGGCAAAATCGCTGCCAGCTTCACGAAAAACCCTGAGCGTGTATCTATTAAAGTTGAATCAGCACACATTGAAGAAAAAGTATATTACTGTGATGATTTTGATCACAAAAACCGTTTACTTGATAAAATCGTTTGCCACAAAGACATGGAACAAATCATTATCTTTGCTGCCACAAAACGTAGCACTGAAAAACTAGCAAAACAGCTACAAGAAGACGGTCATAAAGCAAGCTTCCTACATGGTGACTTACCACAAAGCAAGCGTAACCGCATTGTTCAAGACTTACGTAATGGTAAATGCAAAATCTTAGTTGCAACTGACGTTGCTGCTCGTGGTCTAGACGTGCCAGCACTATCGCATGTCATCAACTATGACTTACCACGTCAAACGGAAGATTACGTTCACCGTATCGGTCGTTGTGGCCGTGCCGGTCGTACTGGTGTTGCTATCAGCCTATGTAGCATGGATGATCGTCCACAGCTTAACGCCATTAACCGTTATTTAGATCGCAAAATGGAAGTATCTGTTATCGAAGGCATGGAGCCTAAGAAAACGTACGTTCCTAGCGAAAATAAAGGCAGTCCTCGCGGTCGTGGCCGTGGTCGCTCTAATGGCGGCGGTAATGGTCAAGGTCGTGGTCGTTCAGCGGGCGGTTATGCTGGCGCTGGCAAACCTAGTGGTCAAGGTCGTGGTCGCCCATCAGGTGATAGCAGCACTGGCACTGGTCAACGCGCAAGCAATGACAGCGGTTATCAAGGTAAGCCACGTGATTCATCTGGCAAGCCAAATGAGCGTTCAGGTGGCAAGCCGTATCAAGGCAAGCGCACTGGTGCTCCTAGCCGTGGTGATGGCGCAAGCGCTCCACGTGGTGATCGCGCAGCAACGGGTCGTGGTCGTCCAAGTGGCAGCCAAGGTCGTCCAGCTGGTCGCTCTGACAGCCGTGGTCAAGGTCGTCCAAACGGCGGCAGCCGTGGTAACAACTCGTAATAGTCTTATATTTAACGATTAGCAATAGTTTTTATAAATATATTGGTTTAATCGTATAGATAAAAGATAATGCATTAAAAAGTCAGATACTCGTTATCTGGCTTTTTTGTGTTTAATGGTTTGATATTGATTGCCAGGTAGAGATGTGACTGAGGTGTATGCAAGCACTTAAGATAATCTGAATTATTTAAACGAGGTAAATAAACTTAGCCTTGTACTCGATAGTTGCTTGCGCGTTTTTTTTGCCTTGTCTATACTGACAAGCTTTTATTCATCGTGTGCTGCGGAGCCAGTTGATGCCCGATATTTCTCATTTAGCAATTGATAGTTTGCCCTTAGCGTTTGGCATCATTATGGCGATTATCGGTTTGGTGTTTTATACCCAAGCATTGCCCGGTAAATTTTGGCAACGTTTTTATGCAGTTCTACCGGGTATCGTGCTGTGCTGCTTTATACCTGCGACGCTAAACAGCTTAGGTGTCTTCGCTGATGGTATCGGTTCGCAGATTTATGGTTTTACCGCGACTTATCTATTGCCAGCAAGTTTGCTACTCATGACCTTGTCAATGGATGTCCCAAAAATATTGGGTTTAGGCTGGAAAGCGATTGCGATGTTCTTTGCTGCCAGTGTCGCTATTGTCATTAGTGGACCTATTAGCTTGGGTATTGCCAAATGGGTATCGCCTGAGATGTTTATTGATGACACGCTATGGCGAGGATTTTCAGCAGTGGCTGGTAGTTGGATTGGCGGCGCGGCAAACCAAGCAGCGATGAAAGAGCTGTTTGGCGTCAGTGATGACTTGTTTGGTATGATGATCTTGGTCGATACCACTAATGCCTCATTATGGTTACTGGCTATCTTAGTTATGGCAAAACACAGTGATAAGATCGATAAGTTTTTAAAGGCTGATAGCAGTAGCATTGATAGAGTCATTGCTGCCGTTGAGAGTTATGAGCGTGATAATGCCCGTCCAGCCACTTTAAATGATTTGATGGTGATGTTTGGTTTATGCTTTGCGATGGTCGGGGTAGCACATTTCGTCGGCGGGCAGATTGCTGGGTTCTTTGCGCCTTATAGCTGGGCAGTACAGTATAGCTTTGCCAGCTCGTTCTTTTGGATGGTAGTGATTATTACTTTAATTGGTGTCGTCTTTTCCTTTACCAAAATACGCAGGCTCGATCATGTAGGTGCCTCTAAAATCGGTACGGTGTTTATCTTTGTATTGATTGCAGCTATTGGTATGCAAATTAATCTAGCAGGTATTGTCTCACAGTGGCGGCTACTGCTGATTGGTCTATTATGGATGAGCATCCATGTGGTGTTGATATTTATTTTTGCCAGAATCATTCGTGCGCCGTTCTTCTTTTTAGCAGTCGGCTCTAATGCCAATACGGGCGGTGCGTCATCTGCGCCTATCGTCGCGACAGCCTTTCATCCATCGCTTGCACCCGTTGGCGTGTTTTTGGGTATCTTAGGTTATGCGGTAGGAACGTTTGGCGGTTATATTAGTACGCAGTTAATGCGCTTGGTGGTTTCTTAGTTTAGTAACACTTTAGACAGCAAGACAAATACTGCTCAGTATTTTAAGCGCTTAAAATCATATTATTTTTACGTCAAAACCCGCACTGATAATAAGCAGTTGCGGGTTTTTTGTTCTTCTAACTTGATATCTAGTAGTTAATACTACGCTTTAAAAAAAGCTTTGAAATTAAGTTTTAATGTTAAGTATCGTTTTGTCTAACTCTGCTAGTAATAGGTAAACCTAGCCTAGGTATTTAACCCTGATATGTTAACCTTTTTAAGACTTCATAATAAAAATTAATAGGAATAGTAATTTTATGACCAATAAAGAAAAGACTCCTAACCATTTTAATAATAACTTTAACAACAGCGCTATTAATAATACCTCTCACAGCCACATTCAGGTAAGGGGTGCACGCGTTCATAATCTCAAAAATGTGGATGTTGATTTACCGCGCGATGCGTTGGTAGTATTCACGGGTATATCTGGCTCAGGAAAATCATCGTTAGCATTTGGTACGTTATTTGCTGAATCACAACGGCGTTATCTTGACTCCGTATCGCCATATGCCAGACGACTCATTGACCAAGTCGATGAGCCGGATGTTGACGCGATAGAAGGTTTACCGCCAGCAGTCGCCTTACAGCAGCAGCGCGGTACACCTTCAGTGCGCTCATCCGTTGGTAGTGTCACGACCATCTCAAACGGTCTGCGCATGCTGTACTCACGAGCGGGAGAGTATCCAGTAGGCCAAGAGATGTTATATGCCGATGCGTTTTCACCCAATACGCCAGAAGGCGCTTGTCCTACTTGTTCAGGTATCGGCCGCGTGTTTGAAGTAACCGAAAAACTAATGGTTCCTGATGATACTAAGACTATTCGCGAGCGTGCTATCGCCTCTTGGCCGCCAGCGTGGCAGGGTCAAAACCTAAGCCGTATCTTAACGACACTTGGTTATGATATCGATAAACCTTGGCATAGCTTACCTAAGAAAACCCGCGACTGGATTCTGTTTACCGATGATACGCCAACGGTGCCTGTCTATCCTGAGTACAATCTTGAGCAAACCCGTCAAGCGATTGAAAAAGGTGAAAAACCAAACTATATGGGCACCTTTACCAGCGCCAAAAACTTCGTTTTACATTCTTTTGCCAATACCCAAAGCCCTCGCACCAAAAAGCGCGTCTCGCAGTTTATGCAAATATCGGAGTGTCCAGAATGCCATGGCAAGAAACTTAAGAAAGAATCGCTGTCAGTCAAATTTGCCGGATTGGATATCGGCGATTTATCACAATTAACCCTAACCGAACTGGCACTTAAGTTAGAAGAGGCTGCCCATAAAATCCCGACTGATGACATACCAAACCGTGAAAAAGCCATCGTTGCTCAGCGTATTGCCAGTGATATTCTTGCCCGCGTCGAAGCACTGACAAGATTGGGGCTAGGATACCTATCACTTGGACGCACGACACCAACTTTATCTCCTGGTGAGTTACAGCGTTTGCGATTGGCAACGCAGATTCGCTCGCAGCTCTTTGGTGTGGTTTATGTGTTGGATGAGCCGTCTGCAGGTCTGCATCCTGCCGATACTCAAGCATTGCTGGGCGCGTTAGATGAACTAATAGCGGCGGGCAACTCGGTATTTGTTGTCGAGCATGATGTGAGTGTGATTAGGCATGCGGATTGGGTGGTAGATGTCGGTCCAAAGGCTGGCACGCATGGTGGCGAGATTGGTGAAGGTGGGCCGTTCGAGGGCTTACGTTACGTTGGTGAGTAGCCTACCTGTCAGCATATTGTTCACGAGACGAACTAGGTGAAAGAAACAAAAAAACTCCTAAAACAAAC
>NZ_NEXU01000046.1:0-40267 GCF_002224105.1 Psychrobacter sp. DAB_AL32B
GCAACGCGATTGGGTTGGTAGCTCGTTGTGTTGGTTTATGTGTAGGAGGAGCCGTCTGCAGGGCTGCATCCTGCCGATACTCAAGCATTGCTGGGCGCGTTAGATGAACTAATAGCGGCGGGCAACTCGGTATTTGTTGTCGAGCATGATGTGAGTGTGATTAGGCATGCGGATTGGGTGGTAGATGTCGGTCCAAAGGCTGGCACGCATGGTGGCGAGATTGTTTATAGTGGGCCGGTAGAGGGCTTACGTGACGTTGCTGAGTCGCATACCGGTCAGTATCTTTTTAACGATACGACCATGGTTAAAGAAAAATCAGAACTCAGACAACCAACGGCTTGGCTTAAGCTTGAGAATGTCGAACGAAACAATGTCAAAGGGTTAGACGTTGAGTTTCCATTAGGCGTGATGACCAGTGTGACTGGGGTTTCCGGCTCAGGTAAATCAAGTTTGGTCAGTCAAGCTTTGGTCGAGCTAGTAAATGAGCAGTTGGGACAAAAAGTCATCAATGAGGCGCCAACGGATGAAGTGGGTTTATTGGAACAAGAGTTTGACACAGTAACAGGTGGCGAAATTGTTGCTGGCATGGACAAGGTCAGTCGCCTGATTAATATTAATCAAAAAGCCATTGGCCGTACACCACGCTCAAACCTTGCAACTTATACAGGTCTGTTCGATGATGTTCGTAAATTATTTGCGTCAACTAAACAAGCAAAAGCGCATGGCTATGATGCTGGTCGCTTTTCATTTAACACGGTAAAGGGACGTTGCCCAAACTGTGAGGGATTAGGGTTTGTCAGTGTTGAGCTGTTATTTTTACCCAGTGTCTATGCACCGTGTCAAGTTTGTCATGGTCAACGCTATGATGATGACACGCTCGCCATCCATTATCGAGATAAAAACATCGCTGAAGTACTGAATTTAACGGTTGAGATGGCTTATGAATTCTTTGTGGACGAGGCGTCAATCTTGCGCTCCTTAGACGCTTTATTGCAAGTTGGTCTAGGCTATTTACGTCTTGGTCAACCCGCTACTGAGCTATCAGGCGGTGAAGCGCAGCGCATTAAACTTGCGACCGAACTTCAGCGTATCCAGCGAGGCGATACCCTTTATATATTGGACGAGCCTACCACCGGACTACATCCTGCTGATGTCTCCATGCTGATGACACAATTAAATGGACTTGTTGACGCTGGTAATACGGTTATTATGGTCGAGCACGATATGCAAGTGGCCAGTAATAGCGATTGGATTATTGATATCGGGCCAGGGGCTGGCGAGGAGGGTGGACTGATTGTTGCACAAGGTACGCCTAATAATGTCGCAAAATCAAAGATTAGTCGAACGGCACCATTTCTATTGGTGTAGGGTTATTTGCTAAAGTATCATAATGGTTGGTAAGTGATAGACTTAATAGAAACATCACATTGTCATATAGATAAAGGACGCCCAAATGAAAGTTACTGGGAACTCTGGAAATGCTGAAAATTTAAAAATAGAGATCTATCAAAGTGCCGATGGTCAAGCACAAGTAGATGTACGTTTTGAACAAGAGACGGTCTGGCTGTCTCAAGCACAAATGACTGAAATATTTGGTCGCGACCAGTCTGTAATTTCACGTCATATTGCGAATGCCATAAACGATGAAGAAGTGTCTGAAAAAAGCAATATGCAAAAAATGCATATTGCAAATTCTGATCGACCCGTCGTCTTATATGACTTAGATGTGGTCATTTCAGTGGGTTACCGCATCAAGTCAGCTCAAGGCGTGCAGTTTAGACGCTGGGCAACTCAGCGCTTACGTGAATATTTGGTGCAAGGTTATACGCTCAATCAAGAGCGCTTTGATAAAAACTCTGCTGAATTACAACAAGCCTTAAACTTAATCAAAAAAACCGCGCAAAGCCCTGAGCTAAAAACTGACGAAGGGCGCGGCTTGATTGAGATTATCAGTCGTTATACGCAAACCTTTTTATGGTTACAACGTTATGACGAAGGATTGTTAGATGACCCAGCGGGGCAGGACGGTGGCGTATTATCCAGTCCGACTGAAGCTATGGCGGCATTGAATGATTTAAAATCACAGCTTATGACAAGGGGCGAGGCGACGGAACTGTTTGCCAAGCCTCGTGGTGACGGTTTGGCTAGTGTGCTCGGCAATTTAGAGCAAACCGTCTTTGGCGAGCCTGCTTATCCGACTATCGAGAGTAAAGCGGCACATTTATTATACTTTATGGTAAAAAACCACCCCTTTACGGATGGCAATAAACGCAGCGGTGCTTTTTTGTTTGTAGATTTTTTACATCGTAATGGTCGATTGCTCAATGACCAAGGCGACATGGTCATTAATAATACCGGCCTTGCAGCATTAACCTTATTGGTAGCTGAGTCTGATCCCAACCAAAAAGAGACCTTGATTAAACTTATCATGAACATGCTGTCATTAGATGTTTAACGATAAAGGCTCAGCTATATAGGCTTAAACAATGATATTTAGCAAAAATAGACTTAGCTTGTATTCTTTAGTCCTAGCCGTTACGGTTGCGACGACCGGTTGTAGTGATGAGCCAAACCAAAACGTCTTGCCAGCGGACAGTAAAGTAGTGGCACTAGGTGATTCGCTTACTTATGGTTATGGGGCAAACCCTGATACCGCTTATCCGGCTGTATTAGCTGAAATGACGCGATGGAGTATTGCCAATGAGGGTGTCAATGGTAATACCTCAGCTGATGTGCTGGCACGAACTGATCAAGTAGTTAGTCAAAACCCTGATTTGGTATTGCTAGGGGTAGGTGGTAACGACGTGTTACGTCGAGTTCAGCCTGAAACGACTCGTGCTAATATCACCGCGACTATTAATAAGCTTAAATCAGCAGATATTCCTGTCGTACTTATCGCGCAACCACACTTTAGCGCGAGCTCGATTTTTGGTAAAGCTAGTGACAATCCTATTTATAAAGACATCGCCAAGAGTGAAGATGTACCGCTTTATGCGAGTGGCTGGTCAAAGGTGTTGTCTGATGAAAATCTTAAATCTGACCAAATTCATGCGAACAGCGCAGGCTATCGAAATTTTGCTGAAGGGTTGTATGGCTATCTACAGGAAGAGGGTGTGGTGAGATGATGAAAGCTCTATGCAATACTCTCAACAAAAATATTAACCAAGCTCTTATAAAGGTGTTATTGATAAGTAAAAAATAGAGAACCTGTTAGCCAAGCTCTCTATTCTCTCCATTATTGTTGATCGTTACTGCTTTAACTCATTAAGTTAGAGCTACATCACTACATTACTACCACCAAACCTTCATCTGGGCCAATCTTGCCATCACATATATCTTGGTAAACATCTTCTAGGCTATTGAGACCATCCAGCTCTTTAATCTTAAGCCAAGGAACAGTTTTTGCCGCGCTTTTCATTATATAGCTCATAGAGCGTTTGTTAAATTCATCAAAGCCCCATTCCTTCATGCGCTGCTGCATATGGCTGGGTGCAAAAAATTGATGGCTACGTTCTTTAATAATGCCATCGGCGCCTCGTGGCTCATCCCAGTGGGTTAAGCCCACATTGCTGGTGTAGCGCATGTTATCACCTAAATGCATATGCAGTTGACTGAGTAAGTCAGCATTGGCCGACATATCTACAATGACAGTCGGCTTGCTTGCATCAATCTGCTCCAAGTTGTCATAGCTTAAAGCGCTATCATAGGAACCAATTGAATTGACAAAATCCAGATGGTGATCTGATGTGAGACCAATGACATGAGGTGCGTCTTTATCATCAGCTAAACCATAGGCCAAGCCCGTACTGGTCTTACTAGAAGCACTGATAATCACCACTTGTTCAGCACCAAACCAATCATTACTCTTTAGTAGATCATATAAACAAAAGGACGCCATATGTAATGGAAACAACAGCATGCGTTGATTGTCATTGGCGCGATCATAACCGGGTTCATGCTTTACTCGTTGATACATATTATAGGTAGGGGGCAGCTGTGCACGATGAGCACTGCCGTCCGTCAAGCTCGCTGGTGTCACCCTCATCGGCTTTATCACCAACTCATTGGCTGGCGGGAAATAGCCAAACAGCCGTTCGCCGACTCGCAGCTCGGTATTATTTGATTCAATCACATCAGCAAAACCCCATACTGGAATAATGCCCCATTTTTTGGCATCTTCACCATGTGGCGGGAAAAATTGCCAATATTGTAATTGCTCGCCCATTGCTGCATAGGTAATGTTGTTGGCGGTAAAAGCGAAGCGGTCGACCTTAACTAAGACTTCGCCATCGTTAACCGTATTGATTGGTGCTTGTATTAAACGACTTTGAGTTATATCTTCTTTATTAGTTTGAAATTCTTGCATCGTTATCTCCTCAAAATTTGGCTATTAGAAAGATAAATTAGCAAAGTTAATGATAGTGCTGTGTAATATGATGTTATGGTTAAATGATATTAAAGGGAGATAAAATGTTCAACATAATAAAGGACTGGCGCGAGCAGCGTGTATTGGACAATAGTGAATTTACCAATAGTGATTGGATGCAAGCTGCCGAACGTATTGTGATACTTGATAGGCTGAACAAGGGCGAGATGAGTCGTTTGTTCGAACTGGCGACGTTGTTTTTACATGATAAAACGATTACGGGTGCGCAAGGCTTTGAAATCACAAACGCTGTAAGGCAGTCGATTGCCTTGCAAGCTTGTTTACCTATCTTAAACTTAAGCCTTGAATGGTACGCTGGCTGGTCATCAATTATTATCTATCCTGGTTCTTACACTAGCGAAAGCACGACCGTAGATGAGTTCGGTATCGTCCATGAGGGTCACCAACATCGTAGCGGAGAAGCTTGGCTGCGCGGACCTGTTATTTTGTCATGGAAAGATGCCAAGCATTCAGGCGAGCGTGATGGTCACAATGTCGTCATCCATGAGTTTGTCCATAAGCTTGATATGCTTAACGGTAGCGCCAACGGTTTTCCGCCGCTACAACCCGATATGGACCCTAATAGATGGACTGAGATTATGACGCGGGATTTCGAAGATTTTCAAACCCATCGTAAATCAGGACTGGATCGCTATGGTACTACCAATCCGGCTGAGTTTTTTGCGGTACTCAGTGAAGTGTTTTTTGAGACACCGCAAAAGCTGGTCGATGCTTATCCTGATATTTACGACATTATGGTTAAGTTTTTCCGTCAAACGCCGATATGAATAAAAAGTATTTTTGTATAATTTATTAGAAAAAACCAATTATAAGAATATAACTATCATGAAAAAATCGCTTATCTTAATTTGTACTTTGTTATGCATGCATACAGCACAAGCACGCGTTCCCTCTGAAATTCAAACTCAAAAAGATTCTATCAATGCACCCTTACAATATCCTAAAGAGTTGCAAGAATTAGGACTCTATATCGATTCAACCCTAGATGCTGTGAAAAATATCTCTGATAAGGAAGACTTTTGTTCGAATCAGACAGTTTTTGCCTTTAATATTATGGAAATGAGACAAAACGGGGTGGATTATAGTGATATTTATCATTTAATGAATATAAGTAATAAAGCAGATTTAACGACAAAAGGAATGGCTAAATTAGATAGTTATAGGGGTGTTTTTGAAGAAGCATATGATTATCCCATATATAACAGCAAAGAGGATAAGGGGACTGCCACCACCTTTTACATGACTTATAAAAACCATCAATGTTTACTTAGTTTATAAGTCATCTTAACCACTAAATTCTAAATTTTTTAATAGCTTAAAATTTTAAACATGAAGTAATAAAAAAGGGCAGTGCATCACAAACGATGTACCGCCCTTTTTTTTAATAAATAACACCTATTAAATCATGTATTTAATTTATATTTTTGCTTACAGCTATACTGTCCATCGGTCATTAATGATACCTACTAGATAGCGCTTACCTTGATACTCATCAAAAACCAAACGCATACCACGCCAGTCTATACCATCGTATTCGTCAGAGCCCTTATAATAAAAATCAACCACATCTGCTTTTGGATAAGCTTCATTGACGTTGTTAATCATATTACCTCTAGATTCAAAGGTATTGACCGTTATACGAGCGCTATTGTATTTTTTACCATCAATCCAAGTATCTAAATACTCTGGCAACGGCACTATCAATGCCTCGCCAACACCATCCAATTCGCCCCAAGTAAATCGAACTTTTGATTGATTTAAATATTGAGCGAATTGCTCGCGGCTAAAGACTTTATCTTTGTCTAAATGTACATAAGCATACATTGAGAATCGTACGCCACGGGTTGGGTGAATATCGTCTGTGATTCTAGCAAAGTCATTATTAGCGAGTGCACGTTGGATACGCAGTGCTTGTTGCTTGAGGGTTTGTTGGCTTATATCAGAGCCGACAGGCACTGATGAGCTGCCAGTTGATTGATTAGGAGTGTTTGCACTGGATTCAGCAGTATATTGACAGCCAGTGGCGGCTAAGGCAAACATCAAAACGCCGCCAGTCGCTAATTTAAAAGAATGCGCTTTAAATGCAGATAGCATGGTCATAGGATATCCTCATCACAGTAGTTAGCACCACAAACAGTGCTTAGTATCAAAAACAGCAACGACAATCATCTAAACCTGAATGATACGATAATACAGCAGAGTCATGATATGGGTATGATGTAATAGCTCATAACGCTTATATGATGAAATACTGTAGAAAAAACGATGCCAATACCTAAATTACTGATACTGCTAGCAATGGGAGTAATCGCTATCAGCAACGCCACAGCGGATGTCACAGAGCCGCCTCAGACACATGCGGCTATGAAGGTTGCAACCATAACCAAAATGTACGAACAAGACATCAATAATCAAGGAATGGATAATCCGGTGGTATTGCAGCAATATGCCAATCCAGATCTACAAGCCGCCATGAAGCTCGAGCAAGATTATTTCGATAAAGAGCAAATCTCCTGTCATATTGGTTATGACGTACTGTGGAATTCACAAGATCCAGATTACGAGCAAGAAAAGGAGTTTTCAATCACCGAACAAGGATTGGTCAAGATCAGTTTGGCGCAAGGTAGCAATGTTTATTATGATTTGTCCTGTGATTGTATGAATAAAGAAATAAAATGCCAAGTGGCAGATGTAATAATGGATGAGGATGGCGCATCTTTACGAGAGTATTTATTAGAGACATGTCGTTAGCCGACGATAATTATTATTCTCATAGATATTCAAATAATAATTTGAATATTAATAAGTCCTAGATTAAAAAATTACTGAAAAATAAATCAGACTTATTATGAATGATGTATGAATCATTAGAGATATAATTATTGAGGAACTCACTTCTAAGACCGTTGGTTTGTTTTCGCATAATGTATATTATGTTAAATGAAGTCTATAGAGAGATAATAATATGATAGATAATGGCGCCCAATAACTATGCTTGTCTGTTAATCACCTCAATGACTTGTTAATAGTATTTTGCTATTGTATTTTTATACCTTAGCTACTTTATTTTAATAAATGATCAACGTGCCAGCCCTGCGCTATAGCCATTCATTATCATAACAAAGCAAAAAAGTGAGCAGCCTAATATAGAACTACTCACCTTTAGATATTCTTTATTGTTTTTCTGGTTTTATTAGCTGGCAAGTTGAAGCTTGTTTACGCTGTTCATAAGTGCGCTAAGCTTTTGCTCAAGCTTACTTTTTTCTGACTTATTTTTAGCAACCGCTTTAGTACTATCATCTGCCAACTGCTTGTTACCTTCTGCCACTGCCTGCTTTAATGCTAGCTTCTCACGCATAATAGCGACTCTCAAAGGCTCAATCTTATTGATAATGTAATTAATAGATTTATGCAGGTCTGATTTTCTATAGCGCTCTTTAACCTTAGACGATTTATATAAGACACTATTTTTATCATTTTTTGCGCTAGCGAGCTTTTCTATATACTCAACAGCTATCCTATCTGCATAGTCATCTTGAACACCAATCTCTAAAACCTCCTCTTCTAAAATGATGCCCAAACTTTCTAATTCGTTGTTTTTGATGGTATTTCCTGACATTGTAAACATTCCTTTGTATATATTGGGATTGCGGATGTATTAAGTGATTGATGTATTAATTGGTTATAGAGACGCTACTATCATCAATTACTTTTGATAATAGGTCGTAGTAATAGTAATAACTGTGATTGTAATTGGCATGTGGATTCGTTGTTTACATACCCTTAGCGGTTACTGTGACAACCATGCCGATTAGTTCGTAATAAATATGACTCACGCATACTTGGTTAGCCAAAAATCACGGCTCATCTTAACCTAAGAGTACAACTGTACACAATAGATATTTAACCCTTTTAATATAAAGGGTATAAATTACGCCCTACAGATACTTTAGACAAAAAAATAGGCTCACAAATAATTGTGAACCTATTTTGAATATGCCTTGTACTACTAGTTACGGCTCTAGATTGCTCATTTGGATTATTAATCCCCTTCACGGTATAAAATCTTTTTAGCTTCTACTCTAAAACTCTCATCACTGAGGGCTGCGTTCATTCTCACAGCCTGAGAGTTTAGATTTTCTCGTTGTATTTCTATAGAGCGTATTTTACTTTCTTCTGAATCGCGGAATACCATGTTCTGCGCTTCTTGTCTAAAGTCACTTTCACTCATAGCGGATCTAATTTTCACGGCATTAACTGCTGTGTCATCCTGTGTTTCCAAGCGCTTGGCGTTAGTTGCTACTGTCTTCTCGATTTGAGCGTTAGCCGTACCATCATTAACAACGGACACAGTGTTATTGATCATTGCTACTTGAGAGTTCATTGAGAAAAAATAATCGAATATAAACACGCTTGCCAAAAATAAGGCACAAAAAATACTGAGCACGCTGAGGAACTTTACGTTATTCAGCGACCTACCCTTCGATGATTTCACGCTTTCAGTTGCTGAGGTCATAGTTCAATACCGAATCAATATATGTTAACAACGGCGTATAACCGCCTTCTTTATATGATGATACGAATCTTTTGAGGCTATGCAACCGTTTTTGGTATGAGCGATAGAATTGACAGATAAACGGTAGCAAAGCACCGTTTTATCGTTGCTTATTGCTGCTAAAGATTAAAAAAACTTGTCTATATGCTACCTATACATTCAGCACTAATCGTTAGTCTCACGATATAAGGTGTTTTGTGATTCTTCTCTAAAATCATCGTATGTGATGGTAGGCTCAGTATTCACGTCGCTAACGGTGGCTTCTGTAACTGGCTTTTTTGTGTCATCTACAGTATTAGCAGCATTTTTGTTAGCATCGTTTGCTACCGCTGTTTGAGGTTCTGACGTTGATGTATTGGCAACAGTGGAATCAGATGATTTACTTCCATCTATCGCAGCCCCTTGTTGAGTGCTGGTAACAGGCGTAGTATTTGCTGATCCTGCAGGAGCGGTTGCAGTCGACAAGACACCGGTAAAGATAAGTGTGAATACAATAGCCGCAATCAATAACGAACCAAAAATCATCCCAATTAAGAGTGGCTTCTTACTACTTGCCAGCTTACCTTTTGATTTTACGGTTTTTTTGTTTACAGGCTCTTCAATTGCTGATTCTGTGGTTAGGTGCTCAGAATCAGTGCTGTCAGCTATATAAACAGTCTTCTGAATTGAAAGCTTGTCACTGTCGGTTTTTATTACGTGATTTGCAGCTACCTCATCTTCTGCATCAGACAAATCCAAGCTGACTGCCGTGTTTGTAGAGCTGTGTTGATCTTGAATGGCAAATAACTCAAGTTCTGCTGCACTCAAAGGCTCATATGAGGACAATTTATTGGCATTTTTTAAAGGTTTTAATGCAGACGGCTTAGCAGGTTTGTCCGCTATGCTCCCTTTAAGACTGTCATCATCGTCGGCACTGTCAATGATGTCGGCGCTTTCAACACGCGTGATAAAACGCTCATAAATATTATCTTTACGATTGCGCCTTTGTGGCTTAGTATTAGCAATTTTAGCTAAATTTGCCTCTAAATCAGCGTTATGGTTATTTTTTTTGTCGCTCATGAAGTAATACCAAACCAGTTTATGCCACGAAAAGCAGATGACTGCTAGAATTAAGGGTAAAGGCTTTTTGTTTGCTAAAGTGTAACACTATCGTTAACAAACAATATAGTGGGTCGCCTCTTTAGCTTCAAGCATAATTTTATGCTCGAGCCTATTATTTGTATAAAATAGCCAAAACATCATCCTAAGTAAGCGTCCATGACATTATAGATAAATGAGCATAAAAATATGGATTTAAAACAGCTCAATGCTTTTATCGCTGTTGCTGAGCTAAGAAGTTTTAGTGCAGCAACAGCCAAAACTGGATTGTCACAGCCTAGCTTGAGTCGATTGCTCAAACAGCTCGAGACAGAGATGGGCGTGATGTTGGTCGACCGTTATCATAGACCGCTACATCTGACAGAAGCTGGTACGTTCTTTTACGATAAAATTAGCACCATACTGACAGAGATGGATACTGTCATCAGTATGACCCAGCGGCTATCGACGCCCAGTAGTGTGTTAAATATTGGCTTTGTGCCATCCATACTGTATGGGTTGCTACCCGAAATCATCGCAATGCTCAAGCAGTCCAATCCTGATATTGAGGTCAACCTAAAAGACATCAGCTCCTATCAGCAAATGGATGCGCTCAAATCTGGTGACATTGATATTGGTTTTGGGCGCTTTGCCCATCAAGATCCATGGATACAGCAAATACTATTGCGTCATGAGCGTTATGTCGTGGCATTACCCAAGTCGCATCCGTTAGCCAATGTACGTGAGCAACGCTTGATAGACTTAGCAAATAACCGCTTGATCTTATATCACCAAACCCACCTGCCTATCTCGACAACGACAACGACAACGCCTATCGCTAACAAGACTATCGCTAACAAGACTATTGATAATAAGCCTATTAATAACAATAAGCCTAGCAGGCTACGCAACCAGCCGCTATCGACTGAGCCTGTCACCGAGCCTTTACTGTATTTATTTGCACAATATGGCATCTCTCCTTTTATGACCACGACAGTCAGCGATTTACAAGTGGCGCTAGGCTTGGTTGCTGCTGGTGAAGGCATTACCTTAGTACCTGCCAGCCTAAAAACGGTGCGTACAGAGCAAATCAGCTATCAGCGTCTCATTCATGAAAACGTGACCTCCCCTATTTATCTGCACACACTCAAAGATTTTGTTCATCCCCAGATTCCTGAATTACTGAGTGCCATTTATCAAGTATATGAGCAGCGTGGTATTACGTACCGTCGGCAAAAATTTGTGTCACAGCTTTAAATTATCAGATATTGGATGAGTATTATGTTATAAAGAACCCGCAAAAAATACTCAATCCTAACTCTTGATATTAATAGTTGATTATGCTAACTATCAAGAATGGGCATGCAAACTAATAGTAATAATAATTAGAATAATCATTCTCCTGAATAGCATCGGTGTGCTAAAGTCGATACAAGATGAATCGTTTTATACTTAGCATTATTAGCATTAAAAAATAGGCGTTGTATAAAACATTCTCTAACGATCATTGGCAAGCTGACACAGGTAAGTGATAATTTGCCGTTTAAACCATTTCGAGGTATTCATGACCACACAACCACTCAATAACCCAAGTACCACTGACGATACCGTTGCTCCGCAGCAAGAAGGCTTTAGCTGGCGAATTTTTGGTCCCGGGATTTTAATGGCAACCGCTGCTATTGGCGGCTCGCATCTAATCTCGTCGACGCAAGCTGGCGCGTTATATGGCTGGCAGTTAGCCATCATGATTATATTAGCGAACGTTTTTAAGTATCCGTTTTTCCGCTTTGGTACCGATTACGTCTATGATACGGGTGAGAGCCTAATCGCAGGCTATGCTAAACGCTCTAAAGCCTATCTATGGATTTACTTCATCCTCTCCATCTTATCAGCAGTGATTAGTACTGGTGCAGTATCTCTAATTGCCGCCGTGATTTTAGGCTTTATGCTGCCCGCCTCTATTGGACTGTCAACCATTACACTGGCATTGATAGTGACTGGGATATGTTGGGTGTTTTTAATAGCCGGTCATTATAAGCTGCTCGACGGGGTGACCAAGTGGATTATGATTGCGCTGACTACGGCGACCGTTGCTGCGGTCATCATTGCTGCTGGTAAGCCGACGGTCATGGCAGTAGACTTTGTCGCAGCTTCTCCTTGGAACTTAGCGACCTTAGGTTTCATCGTAGCACTGATGGGCTGGATGCCAGCGCCACTTGAGTTTGCAGCCATTACTTCTATGTGGACATCCGCAAAAAGAAAGGCGGACAATACAACCAAGCGTCAAGGTTTACTGGACTTTAACGTTGGTTACTCAATCTCCGCTATTTTGGCATTATTTTTCTTAGCACTGGGTGTCTTCGTCCAATACGGCTCAGGCCAAGAAATCCAAATTGCTGGCGGTGCTTATATTGATCAGCTCATTAGCATGTATACCAACACTATCGGTGAGTGGTCAAGATTGCTGGTCGCTTTCGTCGCCTTTATGTGTATGTTTGGTACTACCATTACTTGTGCTGATGGCTACGGGCGTGCCAATGCTGAATGCTGGCGCTTACTCAAAGGTGAAGATGAAATCAACAAAAAGCAGATCGCCTTTTGGACGACTTATGCAATCGGTGGCGGATTGGTGATTATTAGTTTCTTTGCGGGGCAGTTAGGCGCTATGCTGAAGTTTGCCATGGTATCAGCGTTCGTTTCAGCGCCTATCTTTGGCTGGTTAAACTACTCGTTAGTGAAAAGCCATCAAAAACTTTCTGCAGGCATGAATGCTTTATCAATTGCAGGCTTAATATTCTTAGGCGGCTTTGCATTGTTATTCTTAGCCAGTCTTGCTGGTATCATTGGTTAAAAACAATCATGCATTAGATTATTAGACTTATATATCAATAGCATATATAGAATAAAAGCCCTGATAGCTAAGCTATCAGGGCTTTTTTATGGATAACTTTAACCTTCTAACCAAGGGTTTTGTAACTAAATGTAAATATTTAACTGATAATGACTTGGTTGCTTATGTGATATGAATACTAATCTTAGTAAACCTCTAAATAATGGATAGTACTATTCATTTAATAGATTAATTTAACTTATATTAAATATCATTTAAATAATATTAACTAATTGCATCAAAACACCGCTTTGCAGACATGGATAATTGGGTATAATCAAGCACAACGATCTAATCAAGCATAACATTTGTGACATCGATAAGATTACCCTCTACGTAAGGATTACGATATGACCCCATCAGCTGGCGCTCGCTTTCGCAGTGCAATGAAACAAAAAAACGATAACAACCAACCACTACAGATTGCTGGCGCGATTAACGCTTACACCGCGATGATGGCAACCCAAGTTGGTCACCAAGCGTTATATCTCTCTGGTGCTGGCGTGGCAAATGCCTCATTTGGCTTACCAGATTTAGGTATGACCAGCCTTGATAATGTCTTAGAAGATGCGCGCCGCATTACTGATGCGGTTGATACACCATTATTGGTTGATATCGACACTGGCTTTGGTGGTGCATTTAATATCGCTCAAACCATTAGAAAAATGGAAAAAGCCGGTGTGGCAGCGGTACATATCGAAGACCAAGTCGCACAAAAGCGCTGTGGTCACCGTCCTAATAAAGAAATCGTTAGCATTTCAGAGATGGTTGATCGTCTAAAAGCCGCCCTTGATGCCAAAACTGATAAAGACTTTGTGATCATGGCGCGTACTGATGCCCTGTCTGTCGAAGGTCTTGATGCCGCTGTTGAACGCGCGGTTGCCTTTCAAGAAGCTGGTGCCGATATGATATTTGCTGAAGCATTGACCGATATTGAGATGTACCGCAAGTTTACGGATGTGCTCGATATTCCAGTACTCGCAAACATGACTGAGTTCGGTCAAACTGACCTTTACACCACCGAGCAGTTACATGGCGTTGGCGTTGATATGGTGCTTTATCCGTTATCTGCCTTCCGTGCGATGAACAAAGCCGCATTAAACGTCTATCAGCATCTATTAGATGATGGTACGCAAGAAAAAGTCGTCGATACCATGCAGACACGTATGGAACTCTATGATTTCTTAAATTACCATGAGTTTGAGCAGACTTTAGATAAGCTGTTTGCTAATAATAAGTAAAATATCACTAATCACTATCTCAGTTAGCTTTTAATGATTAACCGTTACCATCACGCTACCAACAAAAGGAATTTATCATGGCAGCACAAAAAGAACTTTCAGGCGCAGGTCTACGTGGTCAAGTCGCTGGCAAGACCGCTCTATCTACCGTTGGCAAATCAGGCTCAGGTCTGACTTACCGTGGTTATGACGTATCAGAGCTTGCGGACAAATGCATCTTTGAAGAAGTGGCTTATATGTTGCTATACGGCAATTTGCCTACCCAAAGTGAGCTCGACGCGTATCAAACCAAATTAAAAGGATTACGTGGTTTACCGCAGCCGCTAAAAGAAGTGCTTGAACGCATCCCAGCGGAAGCGCATCCAATGGACGTATTGCGTACTGGTTGCTCTATGCTAGGCAACCTTGAGACCGAAATGAGTTTTGATGAAGAAAATGACCAAGCAGACCGTATGCTGGCAGTATTCCCATCAATCATTAACTATTGGTATCGCTTCACCCATGACAATGTGCGTATCGAAACCGAGACTGATGATGAGACCATTGGTGGTCACTTCTTGCATCTGCTAAAAGGCGAAAAGCCAAACGAGCTACATACCAAGGTTATGAACGTATCTCTTATTCTTTATGCTGAGCATGAGTTTAACGCCTCAACCTTTACTGCGCGTGTTTGTGCTTCTACGCTATCTGACATCCATTCTTGTATTACTGGTGCGATTGGCTCACTACGTGGTCACTTGCATGGCGGTGCTAATGAAGCCGCAATGGATATGATTGAAGGTTTCAGTTCACCGGACGAAGCGGAAAAAGAGATGATGGCGATGCTGGCTCGTAAAGACAAAATTATGGGCTTTGGTCATGCCATCTATAGCGAATCTGATCCACGTAACGTGGTTATTAAAGGCTGGGCTGAGAAGCTGGCGGCTGACGTTGGTGACGAAGTGCTATACCCCGTATCAGTACGCTGTGAAGAAGTCATGTGGCGTGAGAAGAAACTTTTCTGTAATGCTGATTTCTTCCATGCCTCTGCCTATCACTTTATGGGTATTCCAACCAAGCTGTTTACGCCAATCTTTGTATGCTCACGCTTAACAGGTTGGGCTGCTCACGTATTCGAGCAACGTGCTAACAACCGTATCATTCGTCCAAGTGCCGAATATACTGGTGAAGAGTTGCGCCCAGTACCAGAGATGAGTGCGCGTTAATATATCAAGTTTCATACTTGCTTGAATAAGCAAATTTGTAGGGTGTGCTTTGCGCACTGATTGTTGGATATAACCTATTCACTGGTGCGAACAGCACACCCTACACCTACTAAAAAACCTCATTAAATGACTGTCATTAAAGGGCTGTTATGCTGAATATAAAAAATCTATCGTTTGTGCTGCTTAGTGCGGGATTCCTATCAATATCTCTAGGCTCAACTCACGCCAGCGCTGCTACAGATGTCACACCGTTATTTAGTGTTTATGAAGAAGCCTGTGGTTATGTGGACAGCGCCAAATCAAATAACGCTGCTAAAACCTATAACACATTCAAAAACAGTTTTATTGCCCATAAAGAATCAACCACCAACGGTACTTATAACGGCACCATATTTTCTTTAAAAAAGAACTATGTTATCCCAGCACCTTATAAAAACGCTATTGCCTCAATTACGATGAAAAAAGGTGATACATATAGCAGTGATAGCGTCACTTATACCGTCAAATTCAAAGACGCTACTTATAGAAAAAAACCGATATCGCATCTTGAGATTTATTTAGTACCTAACTCAGACGTATTCTACGATGCTCTATATCTCAAAACATCGACGCAAGGTTTAAAGCCGTACTTTAAATACGAGCAGTTTGATGGCGAACAATTTGGTGCGCACTTAGACTCCGCCAAAAAACTTATTTTATGCGACGGCATTGTCGGCAGTTATAAATAATGACGCCGTATTAAATCTTAAAAATATCAAATATAACAATACCTTGAAGTAACACTGCTATACAAAAATCATTCCAACCAGCTAACCGCCAAAGGTGACTTATGGACAACGCTCTAGTACAGCCGATGAATGAACAATTCAAAAAACCACTTCCTGATACCGACTTATATTACTTTGATACTCGTGAAGCAATTGAGAATATTGAAGCTGGCGCGTATGACAAGCTACCGTTCTGCTCAAAAGTATTGTGTGAAAACTTAGTTCGTCGTTGTCCACCTGAAGACTTAACGGCTGCGCTCAAGCAGCATATCGAAGGCAAACAAGATTTAGATTTTCCTTGGTACCCTGCCCGTGTCGTGTGTCATGATATCTTAGGTCAAACAGCGTTTGTTGACTTAGCTGGTCTGCGTGATGCCATTGCTGAACAAGGTGGTGATCCTTCAAAAGTAAACCCTATCGTGCCAACCCAATTAATTGTTGACCACTCACTGGCTGTTGAACATGCCGGCTTTGAAGAAAACGCTTTTGAGAAAAACCGCGCCATTGAAGAGCGCCGTAACGATGACCGTTTCCACTTTATCAACTGGTGTCAGTATGCCTTTGATAACGTCAACGTCGTACCGCCTGGTAACGGCATCATGCACCAGATTAACCTTGAGAAGATGTCTCCGGTCGTACAAGTAGCTCAGAATAAAGACGGCTATAAAGTTGCCTTTGCTGATACGCTAGTCGGTACAGATAGCCATACGCCTATGGTTGATGCATTAGGCGTTATCTCAATCGGTGTTGGCGGTTTGGAAGCTGAAAGCGTGATGCTAGGCAATCCATCATATATGCGCCTGCCAGATTACGTTGGGGTGAAATTAACTGGTAAATTACAAAAAGGCATTACTGGTACTGATTTAGTCCTCGCTATGACAGAATTCTTACGTAATGCTGGTGTGGTTTCTACCTATATTGAATTCTTCGGTGACGGTGCACGCCAGCTAAGCGTTGGTGATCGTGCTTCTATCTCGAATATGACCCCTGAATATGGCGCGACGGCAGCGATGTTCTATATCGACGAGCAAACCATCGACTATTTACGCTTGACTGGTCGTAGTGAAGCCCAAATCAAACTGGTTGAGCAGTATGCCAAGCAAACAGGTTTATGGGCTGATGGCATGGAAAATGCGGTTTATGACCGTGTCCTTGAATTTGACTTGTCTGCGGTAGTACGTAACATGGCCGGTCCTTCACGTCCCCATGCTCGCGTATCAACCACGGACTTGGTTGCCAAAGGCATTGCTCACGGTGAGGGTGATAAATTACCAGAACCAAAAGATGGCTTAATGCCAGATGGCGCGGTTATCATTGCCGCTATTACCAGTTGTACCAACACTTCTAACCCGCGCAACATGGTTGCTGCTGGCTTGGTTGCGCGTAATGCCAATGAGAAAGGCTTATTACGTAAGCCTTGGGTAAAATCATCATTAGCACCAGGCTCTAAAACGGTAAAAATGTATTTAGAGGAAGCAGGCTTGATGTCTGAGCTACAAGAAATCGGCTTTGATGTAGTTGGCTTTGCTTGTACCACTTGTAATGGCATGAGTGGCGCGCTTGACCCTGATATCGAAAAAGAAATCATTGATAATGATTTATTCACCACCGCAGTGCTATCCGGTAACCGTAACTTTGATGGTCGTATCCATCCTTATGCCAAGCAAGCCTTCTTGGCCTCACCACCATTGGTCATCGCTTATGCCATCGCCGGTAATATCCGCTTTGATATTGAAAAAGATTCATTAGGCAAAGACACGGATGGCAATGACGTTTACCTAAAAGACATCTGGTTTGATGATGAAGAAGTTGACGCTATCGTTGCCAAAGCCGTGAAGCCTGAGCAGTTTAATGCGGTTTATATCCCGATGTTTGATGAAGCCAAAAAAGATACCGGAAAAGCACTAAGCCCACTTTATAACTGGCGTGATCAGACTACTTATATTCGCCGTCCGCCTTATTGGGAAGGTAAAATGGCCGCGATGAATAAGCTGACCGGCATGCGTCCGTTAGCTGTGTTAGGCGACAATATCACCACTGACCATTTGTCACCATCAAATGCCATCTTGGGTGACTCAGCGGCTGGCGAGTATCTAGATACTATGGGTTTACCAAGCGAGGACTATAATTCATACGCCACCCATCGCGGTGATCACTTAACCGCTCAGCGTGCAACCTTTGCTAATCCTAAACTATTAAATGAGATGGTACGTGACGAGAAAGGTGAAGTCATACAAGGTTCATTAGCTAGAGTCGAGCCAGAAGGTCAGGTCATGCGCATGTGGGAAGCGATTGAAACCTATATGAACCGTGAGCAACCATTGATCATCATCGCCGGTGATGGCTATGGTCAAGGCTCAAGCCGTGACTGGGCTGCTAAAGGTGTGCGCTTGGCTGGCGTGGAAGTTGTCGTCGCAGAAGATTTCGAACGTATCCACCGTCAAAACTTGGTTGGTATGGGTGCTCTACCTTTACAGTTTGAAAAAGGTGTCACGCGCAACATCCTTAACATCGACGGTACCGAAGTATTCGACGTTACCGGTGAAGTCTCTGCTGGAGGTATGATGACGCTTGTGATTAACCGTGCTGACGGTAGCAAAACTGAAGTACCAATCATCTGCCGCTTAGATACGGCTGATGAGGTCAAAATGTATAACGCAGGCGGTATGCTACAGCGCTTTGCCAAAGAGTTTATCGATGGCACGCTAGATATTGTGTAATCGTCATGAATTTTGAGTAACTAAAGAGCCGATGTTGTATAGAGTGTCTATATGGTATCGGTTTTTTTAATGTTTAGAGGTGACAAATAATGAAACTAGCGCTTTAGAACGATTATTAAAGTATTAATTTAACATCACGATAAAAGTTCTCATGCGTGCCAATCATTAATAAGGTGAGGACAAGCTGACCATCATCAATTTGATAGGCCAATAAGGTTAGCTGCTTTAGCATCTTAAACTTATAGATACGTACAGAGGATAAATCACCTACTTTCTGTATGCCTAAATTAGGGTTATCCATTAAGGTACGTACAGCAGCATCTAGATCGGCTTTCTGATTTTTATGTAATTTTTTAACGGCTTTTTTAAAGCTATGTGATTGAACAACACTTAAAGATTGAGTCATCATTTATCCAAAAAAAATTATCCGAATTCGTAAGGCTCGACCATGCCAGCATCCACTTCTGCTTGTGCAATTAATATTTGGCGAACAAATTCATAGGATAAATCAGGATTGTCTTCCATAATTTGGCCGATAGTCGCCCAATGTTCTATTTGCTTTGGCGGGGTACGATGTTGTGCTTTTGAGATCGCATAGGCTTTATCAACCAGTTCTTTATTAAGACGTATGCTTGCAGTAGACATAGGATTCTCCTTATTCAAGACTATTAACCTTTGTGGTATTTTACCACAGATCTAATGTATTAACGACTATCATTCTGATGAAAAAATAAAAGGAATAAAAAATGACCAAAACAAACCAATATTCGCCCCGCAAATATCAGTCCCCGCTACCTATATGCGTGGCGGCACGTCAAAAGGGACTTTCTTTAAATTATCTGATTTACCAGAGCGCTGCCAAGTCGCTGGCCAGTCACGTGATAGTTTTCTATTGCGTGTTATCGGTAGCCCTGATCCTTATGGCAAACAAATCGACGGCTTAGGTAATGGTAGCTCTAGCACTTCAAAGACGGTCATTTTATCGCCTGCCAATAACAGCCCTGAAAAAGCAGATCACGATGTCAATTACCTGTTTGGGCAAGTGAATATTGCCAAACCACTGATAGATTGGGCAGGTAACTGCGGTAATTTAACCGCGGCGGTTGGTGCTTGTGCGATTAATATGGGTCTGGTCACAGCTGATAAAATCGCTAATAGTGTCAGTCATAATACGGGCAGTGGTATCTGTGAAGTACGTATTTGGCAACAGAATATCGGTAAAACCATTATTGCTCATGTGCCTGTTTATTTAGATGAGCAAGGTAATGTACAAGTACAAGAAACCGGTGATTTTGAGTTAGACGGTGTGACCTTCCCAGCAGCCGAGGTCAAGATTGAGTTTATTGATCCGGTAGACTCATCAAGCGATATGTTCCCTACTGGAAATTTGGTCGATGATTTTGATGTGTCTGGTTGTGGTCTAAATGCCGATAGCGTCAAAGCAACCTTTATCAGTGCGGGTATCCCAACTATTTTTATCAATGCAGAAGACTTGGGCTTTAATGGGACTGAATTGCAAGGTGATATTAATAGTGACAGCGAACTACTTGCCAAGCTTGAGAATATCCGTGCCAAAGGTGGTGTCGCGATGGGACTCTTTAAAGATGAATCTGAGGCGCAAACCAGTCAGCATATTCCAAAAATTGCTTGGATAGCGCCTGCACAAAGCTATACCGCCTCTAGTGGTAAAGCTGTTGAAGTAGATGATATTGATCTCGTTGTACGTGCGATGAGTATGGGTCAATTGCATCATGCGATGATGGGTACAGCAGCAGTAGCGATTGCCGCCGCAGCAACGACTCAAGGAACATTGGTTAATCAGGCCGCAAGCGCAGGCCAATCCGAAAAACAGCTATCTGAGGTACGCTTTGGTCATCCATCAGGTACGTTATTGGTTGGCGGTAAAACGGAACAAGTCGATGGACGCTGGCAAGCTAAAAAAGTCTCGATGAGTCGTTCAGCTCGTCGTATCATGGTTGGTGAAGTTTTTGTACCAGCGGATGGTTTTTAACCGTTAACTCTCGTTTCACCATATATCATTAACATCCCGCCTATAGTGACTAAGGCTAAACCAGCGATTTTATAGATATCTATCGCTTTAACCTCTAAGCCAAACAAGCCAGTTTGGCTTAGAATCAGAGCAAAATACATTTGCCCAAGAAACACCCAAAGCAGTGTATTACCTGCGCCTATCTTTGGCGCGGCAATAAACATGAATAAGATATAAAAGCTGCCCAAAAATCCTGGTAACCACATCCACCACGTCGCATTTTCAATCATTGGTGGCTTGATACCACCACTCATCACATACGACAGCACTAAAGAAGCTAGTGCACCTCCTAAGTATAAATAAAAGGTAGATTGTATTTGAGAGGCTTGTGTACTTTCTCGAAAAGCATTGACGATAGCCAGTTGGAGCGGAACAATAGCACCACCTAAAAGGCTAATTAAGACGTAAGGAAGGATTTTCAAATGACTGCCCCAAAAAATAAATAGTGTATATCTGAATATCATCAATAATAAATTTTACGCTAATTAGGGCATAATAAGTTTAATCAATTAAATACTCAAACTGTTGAATCTAATACATGCCAACCACTTCTAATCTCAGAAAGTCTCCACTCGATAAAAAACCGCCGCTTAAAAAAACTGAGCGGCGGGCTTTGCTGTGGGACATTCTAAAAAAACTGGCGGTATTTGCCGCACCTTACAAAACCTTAATTATCGCCACGCTAATCTTAACGGTGCTGGGTTCCTTTACCGCACAGGTCAATGCCTTTGTACTGCGCTATGCTGTTGATACTTTGACCGAAATCGCTACCCTTGCCGAGCCTTGGGAAGCTGGTGTGCGCATGTTAACCATCATCAGTGCGGTGTTGCTGACTAAAGAAGTGTTATCAATATTCATCTCTTTTGGACAGCGCTTCTTTGGTGAGAAAATTCGTATCAATCTCTCCCGTGATTTATCACAAAAAATTATTGAGCGCATTCTGACCTACCGTATGGCGTTTTATACCAGTAGCGAAAACGACAGTGGTAAATTGCAAACCCGTATTGATTATGGCGTTAGTAGTCTCACCAGCTTAGTACAAAACTTCTTTATTGATATGCTGCCATTATTTGCCAGCGCCATTGTATCGCTGATCATTATGTTTTCGACCAACTTTTGGATTGGTCTAGTCGGCCTTATCATTGTTCCGATATATTTCTTTATCAGTCAAAAACAAGCGCGGCGTCTACAAGGCTTTCGTCGTCAAATGCGCGGCTTTAGAGAAGCAAAAAGCGGTCTTGTCATCTCCTTGATTAACTCTATCAGTGTCGTGAAATCCTTTGTCCGCGAACCTATCGAGGCTGAGAAGCACTTAACCATTCAAAAGGACATGACTGACAATCAGCTACGTATTCGTAGTATTGGCTTCATTTATGATGCGGTGAAAACCTTTATAGAGCAAATAGGCGTGGTGGCGATTATTTTACTGACCTCCTATTTTGTGCTAAAGGGTCAGATGACCATTGGTATGATTTTATTTCACGTCATGCTGTTTCAAAACGTCGCCGCCCCTATCCGCCAATTGCACCGCATTTATGACCAAATTAACAATGCCCTGACCTATGCAGAAGGCTTTTTTGAGATTTTAGAAGATGATGAACAAGTTGAAAACATCAAGGGTCTAAGTAGTAAAAATCTAAAAGGTCATATTGAGCTTAAAAATGTCGATTTTACCTATCCTAATGGTACTCAAGCGCTAAAAGATGTCAGCTTCACTATTAAACCCAATCGTATTACCGCACTGGTGGGTCTAAGCGGTGCTGGCAAGAGCACAATTATCAATTTATTGGTGAGATTTTACGAGCCAGACGCTGGCATGATATGCCTAGATGGGCATAATCTAGCCGACTATGATACCCATGAGCTACGTCAAAATATCGGCTTGGTGTTGCAAAGCAATCATATCTTTTCAGGCACTATTAGCGAAAATATCCGTTATGGCGACATGACGGCTAGCGATGAAGATATTGTTATTGCGGCAAAAAAAGCCTCTATTCATGAGCAGATCATGTCGTTATCAAAAGGCTATGAAAGCACAGCCAAATCCTTATCAGGCGGTCAACAGCAACGTATTGCGCTGGCAAGGATGTTTTTAAAAGATCCGCCTATTGTGTTTTTGGATGAACCAACGGCAAGCCTTGATGCGATTGCCAGCCAACAGGTGAAAAAGAGCCTAGATTTGATTAAAAAAGACCGCACGGTGATTATGGTCTCTCATAATATTGCCCAAATTATCGATGCCGATGACTTAGTGGTGATAGAAAACGGGCGTGTGGTCGAGACGGGTACTCACGAAGCGCTATATGAGAAGCGCGGCAAATACTTTGAAATATTCAGCGCCATGTCTGATAGTTTGAATTTGGATAAAATCAGTCAAACCTTAAATAGTTAATGTAGGGCGAAGTCGTTATAATACTCACTCTGTGATGCATTATATTTTTGATTACCCTATGCCAGCCCTTTAAATCGTTAGAAGCTATTTGACTATGACTTGTGAATTTTCTATAAAAACCTTTGATGAATTAACCTCAATTGATATTTATCATATTTTAAAAGCGCGCTCGCAAGTGTTTGTGGTTGAGCAAAACTGCCCTTATCAAGATATGGATGAGGTAGATTTTGACTGCTTGCATTTGGTCGCGCATCAAAACGAAGCATTGATTGGCTATTGCCGAATCATTCCACCGACATTTAATAGCAAAAAATCTTCCGTAACCCCTTCAGGCCCTATCCCCTCAATTGGCAGGGTTTTGGTATTGGCGGAGCATCGAGGCGATGGCGTTGCCCGTCAGATGATGCTGGAGGCCATCAAATACTGCCGTAAAAAATATGGCAAAAAACCCATTATCATCTCAGCCCAGACTTATTTATTAAATTTTTACGAATCCTTGGGGTTTATCCCTGAAGGTGAACGTTATCTCCATGACGGCATTGAACATGTGATTATGGTTTTGCCAATAATCAAAAAGGTCAAGGTCAAAAAGGAAAGCTCAGGTACAGCAAGCAATATCCTCAGCTTTTTACTATTGATATTGGCGCTTTTATTTATTGTCGGTTTGGTTTATTTAATGGTCTGAATAATTGCCTGATTAATGGTTACGTTTTAAACCAGTCTTACACTACTTCACTGTGGTTAGATATTGAGTATGCTATTTTTGATGGATGGCTTAACTATCTAACTCAAGGAAGAGGTAAGACTATGTCTAATGTAGAAAGCAACGTCCGCCCAGAGTATGACGTAGAAATTCAAAAAATTGCCGATTACGTTCTTAATTACTCTATAGATAATGACTCCCCAAATAGCGCTGATGCTTGGAATACCGCCCGCTACTGCCTGATGGATACCCTCGGCTGCGGACTGTTGGCATTACGCTTTCCTGAATGTACCAAACACTTAGGTCCTGACTGCCCAGAGCAGATAACACCTCATGGCGCGCGCGTTCCGGGCACCTCTCACCGGCTAGATCCTATCAAAGCCGCCTTTGATATTGGCTGTATCGTGCGCTGGCTTGATTATAATGATACGTGGCTCGCTGCCGAATGGGGACATCCCTCAGATAATTTAGGTGGTATCTTAGCGGTAGCAGACTATATCAGTCAGCAAAATGTCAGTCAGGGCCATGCAGCACTCACCATGAAAGAGGTGTTAGAGGCGATGATTATGGCGCATGAGATTCAAGGAGTTTTGGCGCTTGAAAACTCTTTTAACCGTGTGGGTCTTGATCACGTGTTTTTGGTGAAATTGGCTTCAACTGCTGTCGTTGCAAAATTATATGCTCTGCCACGTGAGCGTATCATGGCAGCCATCTCCCAAGCTATCGTCGATGGTCAAGCGCTGCGCACTTATCGCCATGCACCCAATGCCGGTAGTCGTAAGTCTTGGGCAGCAGGAGACGCCACCAGTCGTGCGGTACGTTTGGTCGATATCACTCGTCGCGGTGAAATGGGTATTCCTGGCGCACTCTCCGCACCGCAGTGGGGTTTCTACGATGTGCTGTTTAGCCATACCAATAAGGATTTGGCTACCAAGCCTGAGAATGAACGCACATTTATTTTCCAGCGTGAGTTTGGCAGTTATGTGATGGAGAATATCTTATTTAAATTAAGCTTTCCTGCAGAGTTTCATGCGCAAACAGCCTGCGAGGCTGCTGTTATTTTGCATCCGCGTATCGATGACAGAATTGATGAGATTGAAAAAATCGTCCTAACCACTCATGAATCGGCGATTAGAATCATCTCTAAAGAAGGGACGCTCTCCAATCCTGCCGATCGCGATCATTGTCTACAATATATGGTGGCAGTGCCTTTACTCACGGGTGATTTAATGGCGGAAAATTATGAAGATGATTATCATGCGCAGCATCATATTCTGATTGATGGACTACGGCGTAAGATGGTCGTTGAAGAAGACGCCGGTTATTCAAAAGATTACCATGATCCAAGCAAGCGCTCGATTGCCAATGCGATTCAGATCTTCTTTAAAGACGGCAGCAGCACGGATAAGGTTGCCATAGAATACCCTATTGGGCATAAACGCCGCCGTACTGAGGGCTTACCGGTATTAGAAGCCAAGTTTCGTGCCAGTCTTGCAACGCGCTTTATAGACAATCGCTGTGCGGATATTTTTGCATTATGTAGCGATCAAAAACGTTTAGAGCAAACGTCTGTGAATGAATTTATGGATTTGTTTGTGGCTAATTAACTATTTAGCTATTTAGCTATTTAATCATTCAACCCATGATTTGAAATCTACCAAGGTATTGACTCTCCTGCCCAATCAACAAAGCTGCCTGATTGGGCAGCAGTCATTCCCGATAACACCTCTAATAAGCACTCTGCGCTATAGGCTGGCGAGAAAAGATGTCCATCAGCGACATTGCTTTGGAAGGATGCAGACAGCTGTGTGTTTACCGTCCCCGGTTGCATGACCACCACACAGACATCTTTTAGCGACCTTCCCCATTCGATACTCAGGTTTTTCATACCCATATTGAGCGCCGCTTTACTCATACGATAACTATACCAACCACCAACTTGGTTATCACTGATACTGCCTACACGCGCAGATATCGTCGCAAAAATTGCTGGCTTGTCGTTGCTGCGTTCAGCTTTAGCCAATAATGGCTTTACATGCTTAGCAATAAGCAGACTGGCTAAGGCATTCACCTGCATATTTTGTAAGAAAAAATCTGTTTCAACTTGTCTGAGTACTTTTTCTGGTTGCGCTTGTTCAGTGTGCAACAGCCCCGCACAGTTAAGTACCCAATCAATATGCGCGCGCTGTTGCTTAATGACATCGGTCGCCTGCTTAATACTATCTTCATCGCTGACATCCATTTGTAGCCAATGTAGGTTATCCGCTTCAATATCCGGTACGCTTCGATAATAAGTCGCAAAGACGTCAACGCTATCATGTTGCTTAGCAGACGATAAGATCTGTGCAATCATGGCTTGGCCAATACCGCCGGTGCCGCCAACGATGAGATACGTTTTAGAGTTCATAAGGCATCCTCCTAGTTGTTGTTAATCGGGTCATCAACTGATCCTGTACTCATATCTATATAGTGACTGACTTTTTTAATATTTACTATAAGGCTGTTGTGCTTAATCAAGATTCAGAAACAGTTACTCAATACGATAGCAGATTAATAAAAAAGCCGCCTCAATGGGCGACTAATGGATGATTTAAGCTAAAAATATCAAGGCTTTGATTTACAGTAAGCTGAGTGTAGCGGTAACCGTTAATGCGCTGCTGGTTTGTCTACCGCCACAACAGGTACTTCCTTATGATCAACATCGAATAATTTACCTTCGCTAAAATAATCACCTTCAGTCAAATCTAAGATAACCGCAGGACGCACTGAACGGTCTTCTGTACCGGCGACAAATACTGACTGTTGGTCTGAGTTACCTACTTTTAGGTGGTTAAATAACAAGTTTAGTGCGATGGCCATAATGGCAGCCGAGCTGATGCCTGAATGGAAAATAGTCGCAAACCAGTCTGGGAATTGATCGTAAAATGATGGCGCTGCAATTGGTAACATACCAAAACCAATAGAGGTAGCAACAATAATTAGATTCATATTATTGTTATAGCTGACTTGTGCTAGTGTACGAATACCACTGGCTGCAACCGTACCAAACAATACGATACCTGCGCCGCCTAATACTGCGGTAGGAACTGTTGCAATAACACGACCCATAATCGGCATCAAGCCTAAAACGACCAAGATAATACCGGCATAAGCGACTACAAAACGGCTTTTAACGCCGGTTACCGCGACCAAACCAACGTTCTGTGCAAAAGCACTTTGAGTAAAAGAGCCAAAGATTGGCGCAACCATACTGGCTAGCATATCCGCACGCAGACCATTACCTAAGCGCTTTGAGTCAACATCAGTCTCAATAATATCACCAACTGCCAAGATATCTGCTGACGTTTCTACTAAAATAACCAATACCACGATAAACATAGAGATAATCGCAGCAAGCTCAAAGGTAGGCGCGCCAAAATGGAAAGGTGTCGGAAAGGCGAAAATAGAGCCGGTTGTAATACCAGAGAAATCGACTAAGCCGAAAGCCCAAGCAGCAAAAGTACCGATAACCATCGCTAGCAGAATGGATAAGCGACTGATAGCCGCATTACCAAGCTTGCTTAGTAATAACACCATCGCTAATGTGAAGCCGGCAAGACCAATGTTGGTCATGCTGCCAAAGGTTGGTAAGTTGCTATTGCCACCCATAGCCCAGCGTGCAGCTACTGGCATCAAGGTCAAACCAATGGTCGTAATCACTGTGCCGGTTACCAGTGGCGGAAAGAACTTAATAATCTGGGAGAAAATAGGCGTAATCAAAAAGCCCAGAGCAGATGCCGCGATGACGGCACCAAATACAGAAGGTAGCCCGCCCCCCGACGTCACAATGGCAACCACGGTTGCAACACTCGCAAACGATACACCCTGTACTAGCGGTAGCTGACAACCAAAGAAAGGCACACCAATGGTCTGCAATAATGTCGCTAGACCACCAATAAATAAAGAGGCAGCAATCAATAAACCGATTTCAGCCGGTAATAGTCCAGCTGCTTGTCCAACAATCAGTGGTACAGCAATAATACCACCATACATCGTCAGTACGTGTTGAAAGCCGTAAGCAATATTGGCGCCAACGCCCAGATTTTCGTCTTCTGGGCGGGCAAATGCCGATTGAGAAGTAGATTTAATATCCATATTAAATAGCCGTCCTTGGTGTTCTGTCGTTAATGTATTCTAGGCTTGTTCTTTGACAACTCCTAGAGTGAAACTCATTATTTTTATAAAAACCAGCGCTCTATCTACTACATGACTAGTCGTAATGACCGCAAAAATAGGCTTACTGGATTTTATGGTTTTTACTATGAAAAGGAGTTTAACCTCGTTTTCAATTAATCTGAATCAGTTTTACGCTATAACTGTATATAGAACTGTATATAGAACTGTGTATTATCTGAATTTAACATTAGAATGAGCATGACTGTTTGGGATACATATCCAAATCAGATTTCTAATTTGTTTTTAGCATAACGTTTATTTGCGATAACTGCCAGTTATTATTGACCATATGGTCAGGATTTTTTTTCATTCAAAGAAAATCCTTTAATATCAAAGGCTTTAACAACAAAATAGTAATGCCGATAAAAATGCCATTATCATTAAAGGTTTTATTATTTTCATTTCATCATTGATTATACGGATATCAGACTATGCTATCGCCCCAAGACCAATTGACTGAGCTGGTCCGCACGCTTGAGACAGAGCAACATGTCTTTGCCACTGATCCGCTCCTCATCACTGAAAAACTGCAAGGTGAAGATGGCAAACCGATGCAAAAACTGCATCGGAGGGCATCACGTATCGATAGCAATGGTGCGCTGGCACGAGTGCTGGGTAAGATTGATGGGCGCATCAAAGGCATCATGGTTGTGATGAGCGTGGTGTGGTGTATCTCAGGATTTTTGGGACTGTTTACCTTGCTACAGACCAATGTGGTCAATTTCTTTTATGTGTTGGTTTGTTTACTGGGTTTTCATAGCATCATGCTTTTAGGTTGGTTAGTCATGACATTAATTAATCAAGGTCGTCAGTCGCCAAGCTGGTTTGCCAGTTTTGTTAGTCCCAGTTATCTCATCCGTGGTAAGGATGATGTCACCAAGGCGGCAGTCGACTTGTACGAGCGTCAATTGCAACATAGCGGTATGCGCTGGTATTTAGGTCGGTTTAGCCATCAGTTATGGCTGGCGACGTTGACCGGCATGCTGCTGGCGATTATATTTTTATTAATCGTCCGTCAGTACAGCTTTAGTTGGGAGTCAACGCTACTCTCCGATCAGGCGCTTATCACCTTGACTCAAGTGCTCGGCTGGCTGCCAAGCATGGTTGGCTTCGATGTTCCAGACAGCACGGCTATTGTACAGAGCCGGTTGGTGACCGATGCGATGCCACTATCTGTTGCCCGGCAATGGGCAGGATTATTGGTAGGTAGTTTGCTGATGTATGGAATTGTGCCACGCGCCATAGCATGGGCGTTTTGTGCATTGATGTTTCGTCGTAAAAAAATGCGCTTGGATATCAAACTACCCTATTATCAAAAGATTTTGAATTTTTGGCAGCGTCACGTGGTCGATGTAGATGATTTTACTGCATCGCCAGCACCTATTGCCCCAAAAGCGACTGTCAGCGCTGGCAAGAAACTGGTCGCGTTACTTGAATACCCATCAGAGCAGGATAACTGGTGGCAATCAGGGCTTAGTACGGACATTAAAGACAATAGTGACGTTGAAAACTTCGGTATCGTCGATGATCGTGATGATATGGCACGGTTAAAAACCTATTTAGATAGCCATTCGGTACAAGTCTTACTGGGGATTCATGGTAAAGCGTTGCCTGATCGTGGCACATTGCGTAAACTCGATCAAATTGCCAGTCATGCAAAACATGGACTAATTGTACAATTGCTAAATGATACTAGCTTTACTGATAATAATATTACCACCGATGTTTTAGAGTCGAGCCAAACAACAGAGCAATTGTTAGAAAAACCAGACGTTCGTTATCAGCAATGGCAAACAGCGCTCTCCGCTCGAAAAATTGGCTTAGTTAAAGTTGACTCTTAGAAAAATGCGCCTTATGATTCATCAGATAATAACCGTAAACGGCTACGGTGTTTTTTGGCTATTAATAATTGATATAAGATTCTATTATGAATAATAACAATAATAATCAAGAGAACAGCCAAGAAAGTAACCAAAAAACTGATAAGCATGTTGGTCTCTTTGCCGATAAGGCTTATGAGATAACAGCCGACTCAAGAAAACAGCCAGCGCATCAGCCATATCTAGCCGTTACTAGCGATGAAGAACTGCCCTTGAATAAACAGACGTTAGATAAACAAGCATTCACTGAACAAGTAAAACCTGTCAATACGACATCTAAAAAGACAATCGCTAGTGGCGAAGCGCTTAAATTAGCCGTTGTTGGTCATACCAATACGGGGAAAACGTCTATACTGCGCACCTTATTACGTGACGTATATTTTGGTGAAGTAAAGAACGAAGCAGCAACCACGCGGCATGTAGAGCGCGCCCAACTGACGGACAGTCAAACGGGTGAAGTGTTGGTGACATTGTATGACACCCCTGGTCTAGAAGACGCATCGGGATTGATGGATTGGCTTGAAGACAATACCGCCAGTCGCCGTGATGGCATTGAGCGCTTACAGCAGTTTTTGGCAGCAGATATCGCTCAAGGTGTCGATAGTAATGTTGCGGATAATTATGGCTCGCAAGATTATAACTATAGCCAAGAAGCCAAAGTTATCCGTCAGCTGCTGGCAAGTGATATGGCCATCTACGTCGTAGATGCACGTGAGCCAGTATTAGGTAAATATAAAGATGAGCTGGCTATCTTGTCTTGGGCTGCGATACCTGTTATGCCGGTGTTTAACTTCACTGACAGTCAGGATGCCAATATTGATGATTGGCAGACTATGCTGGCAAGACGTAATTTGCACATTTCAACACGCTTTGACTCAGTAGCATTTGAATTTGAAGATGAAATGCGCCTGTGGAAAAATCTTGCGACCATGCTCACACATGCTGAGATGCTTGAGCAATTGATGCAGCGTCGTACTGAAGACTGGGCACAGCTGTACGATGAGGCCAATATTATCATCGCTGATTTTTTGCTAAATGTCGCCGCTTTTGTACGCGAGATTAATGAAGATGATGATCCAATGCCTGTATTACAGCAAATGCAAGAAGCTGTCAGACAGAGTGAGCGCGCTATGCAGCACAACTTGCTTAATTTATATAAATTTTATGATAACGCAGTTGCAGCAACCCCGCTTGAACTGCAAGCGTACCAGCAAGATCCATTTGATCCTGAGCTTCTTAAAAGCTATGGTATTCGCACGACTTCTGGCGCTGCAGCTGGCGCACTATTAGGATTGGGCATTGATGCCGCAGCACTAGGCACGACCTTAGGATTAGGCGCTGCCATAGGGGGTATCGCAGGCGGCCTATTATCTAATACCAGTAGTATCGCCGATAGGATTACTGGGGTAAAACGTCTGTATATCGACCCTGCAACATTAACTTTATTGGCAACTCGGGCCATAGATTTATTGAATACGCTACGCCATCGTGGCCATGCTGCAACAGATGCCACGCAACTGATATATAATGGCGAGAAAAATAACAATAGATCGTCTGTTGATGGCAATGAAGATAATGTAGTGACACCATGGGTAGCGCACAAGTTACCCAGTGAGCTTAAAAAAGCGCGTGGTAAACCGCAATGGTCATCGCTCAGTAGTGGTAAGTCAGAACAAGCTCAACTACTACGAGTGGATATGGCCTGGTCGCTGGCAAGTAAGCTACCCTCACATAAATCCTAGCATTCTTAAATAAAAATCGTAATTAAAACCACTGAACATATTTAGCAGTAATCAAAACCAATAAAGACCAAGGAAAATTAATGACATACTATTTTGGATTCGTACCTTCAGATAAATTAAAAGCGTTAATTATTGAGGCAGAGCAAGTCATTGCATCAGATGTAAAAACTGACTATTACCCTTATCGCGATGCACTGACTCACCAAACCGCACGCGATCTTATCGATAACTTATTGGTTGGTCTGGTTGAGATTATTCCAAACCCTGAGCGTCAAGCATCCATGCGTAAAATTGTTGCGACGGTTGAACGAGTATCGGATACCTTACTCAACATTTTACTGGGTAAAGAAAATAATGAAGAAGTTTTGCCCAGTTTTCATTTTTTAAGAGATCGTGCAACCTTTATCGATAATGAAGGTTTAAAACGGGTGGGTTTCAAGCTATCAGAAAAAGATGCTGAAATCATTGATAAAGGTTTTGCTGCTGTCACCCCTGAACACATAGATATGAAGACGTTTAAAACAGCCCTTGAAACGATGAATGAAGAGACGTTGACTCATTTTATCAGTCGTTATGCGGAAACACTAAAGCTTGGTATGATTAAACGTAAGTCTGTACCAGTTGCCAAAGCGGCTATCGATAAAGGCATGAGTATGGCGCTTAATAAGCTGTTGCCTGACTTACCAGACAGCTCATTAAATCGTTTAGCGAATTATTACCGCCCTTTTATGGTAAAAAAGCCAGAATAAGACATGGTATTTGATTAAATTTGTTCTAAAAGTCATATGGCGTTGGGCAAATTCACTAAAATTTGCTAAAATAAGCGGCACTTTTTACCAAAGGCACACCCGATGACCCAAATCAGCAATCAAGAAATTGAAAAAACATTACGCAACTCAGAGTGCCTTATTAGCAGTATGGAAGTCGCTGCTGCTTATGAGCGCTTAGCGGCCCAGCTCAATCTCCATTATGCTGGTCTAAACCCGATTGTTATGGTCGTTATGAACGGTGGACTTATCCCAGCCGGTCAGCTACTGACTCATTTGACGTTCTATCATCGCATGCATTACATCCATGCATCACGTTATCGTGATAATGAAGGCACCAATGAGCTAGACTGGAAATTCAAGCCGGATGTAAAGCTTGCTGGTGAGCATATATTATTGATAGATGATATTTTTGATGAAGGCATCACTCTAAAAGCAATCGTCGAAGAATTGAGTAAAGAAAACCCTTTGTCTATCGAGTCTTGTGTTCTGCTCAATAAAGAACATGATCGTAAAGTTTCAGATTTTGACGTTGATTTTGTTGGTATCAATGTCGCTGATCGTTATGTTTATGGTTGTGGTATGGATTTCCATGGTTATTTGCGTCATCTACCAGGCATCTATGCTATTAAAGAAGACAAAGTATAAATCTAAAACTTTTGTCATTAAGAAAAGCATCCAAATAGGATGCTTTTTTATTTTTTATAATTTACTTTTTTGTTAAATATTCATCATATTAGCCGTACAACTCTAGTATTTTTTTGGTAGGCAATATGCTTGTATCGGTAACTGCAAAGAAGTAATCTAATTGCCAATTTTGGGTTCTTATAGCAGTGTTACTGGCTGGCTTATCCCAGCTAGGATAGACTCTTATACCCATCTTACCTTTAATAGAATGAGATTTAAGAATATTATTTTTGAGTAAAATATCTTTTGGGAAAACAAATTGCCCAAGTGTATTATTATCTTTAAAGGTAGTTATAACTAGTAAATCCGATGATTGATCATATTGAAAAGATTGATTAATACCTTCATCATCTTTTTCCCAGAAAGTAACAAACTGCCCCACTTTAGTAGGTGTTTGTTTGGCGACTCTAAATCGAACAGTTCTAACAGCTGATTTACTGGATAACTCAAATCTACCAGCTGCATATTCTGAATTTTGTTTTTCCTCTTCAATTGAATCTATCATCAATTGATTAGGCTTATAAATAATTTTATTAATGTGTTCTAGCACAGTATAAAAGGTATGCATTTTAGCTCTCTTCTTATCTTGCTTTTTTTAATACTTATCTATCAGTCTTTCGAACTGTAAACTTAGCCCTGTTTGTCTTTCAGTTGGCGTTGATAATGCGCGCGTAAAAGCTGACGTTGTACTAAAGATAGAAACTTGTTTTTTGGCGCGCGTTACAGCGGTATAGATTAACTCTTGGCTCAGCAATCGAGTATTATTGTCATCAAAACTAATAGCAACATGATCAAACTCTGACCCTTGCGACTTATGAATGGTCATCGCATACGCAGTCGCAATCATCTCATCACTCAGCATATTAATATTAATACCTTGAGTTTTGTTCTCAAAAAATACTTGTAAACGCCCTTTCTCAGTTTGTAGACAAATACCAATATCACCGTTAAACAACCCTAGCTCATAGTTATTTTGTAAAACCATGACAGGACGACCATGATACCAAGGTGATTTTGATAACGGCAATTTTAATTGGGTTTTATGCTGTTCACTCAGGTAACTATTGATGTGGTTATCACCGCAACGCCCATGATGACCAGCTGTTAACACTCTAAACTGATTGAGTATTATCATTAGTTCGGTAAAATCATTGATAGATTCTTTTATTGGCATGGAACTCGCTAACTTAATTTTTGTTAATATTTTTTTGGTCTGATTAAAGTATTGAAGGTAATTTTCTGAGAGGTTTTTTAGAAAATTATAGTTACTTAGGCTATTTTGTATCTTATTAATTGTTATACCACCGTCCGTATTTTCCTTTGCACTAGATGCCAGATGATAGAAGTTTAGGGCGTCATCATCTTGAAGAAGCTGCCAAACGTCTATCATGTTTTGTGTGCTGCTTAAGCCTTCATCTTCATTATTAATGAGCTTAGCAAGCTTTCCTATACCTGAATCGTCTTTAAAACGTCGACTGGCTACTAATTTCTTGTGCACGTCTTGTAGTACTGGTATACGGTATAAATCTGCTAACACTGCCCCTGCATCGACTGCTGCTAACTGATTGGCGTCACCAAGTAGTATCAACCGCGCATTAGCTTTTATAGCGCTTACCAAATGATTGGCAAGCTCTACCCCGAGCATAGAAGCTTCATCAACGATGATAATATCTTCACTTAGCGGGTTTTTATCATTGTAGCGTGGACGACCGCCCTGCCCGATACCTAACAAGCGGTGAATGGTCTTAGCCTCTGGCAGCTGTATAGAGACTCCCGCTTGCTGTATGGCATCCTGTAGCGACTCCTGCATCCGCTGGGCGGCCTTACCTGTTGGGGCAGCTAATGCTAGATTGACCTTTGATTTATGCCCTTCAGACTGTTCTTGCTGCAGCGCCATAACCAACTGCGCAACGGTAAAGGTTTTGCCCGTCCCTGGTCCACCAGTAATGATGCTAAATGCCGATCGATTTGCCATATGAATGGCATCTTGTTGCTCGATGTGTAATCGAGGATTGGGTGCTATCGGTAATTCTATTAGTGTCTGGTTTTTAATACGAATCACATTCTTTGCGAGTGCGTGTTCAGCCTGCCATGTACGATGTAGCCATAAGGTGATTTTAGTTGCTTCGTTACCTTTCTCACCTCTCTCTCCTTCATAACCAAGATTACTATCTACTTGAAAAATGATTGGGCAGGCAATTTCATTTTTCACTTTTCCGATTCTAGTAAAAAGTGGTTGGTCATTTAATATTTCATTGAAACTGCTTAGGCTATTTTCTATTGAAGTAGCGTTACTAGCTATATGTCTTAATGATTGATATAGATTTACACAAACTTGACGGCGTTGTTCTAATATTTTTTTATCATATAAAGGTAAGGTTGATTGGCGCATGGCGGCATGCCACATCTCATTGCTTTCTAATAGCCCAGCAATTGATAGATCTGTTATGCCAGTACTTATAAGCGCTGTAAATAATGGCTGTAGTAAGGGTTGCAATAGATGCTGTTGCCAAATAAACAGCCCAGTATCATCATTGAGTCTATTATCACTTACAACACCATTAGACGCGTCAAGGACCAATACAGTATGCCCCTCCTCTAAACGCTGCACCAGTACCTCAAATAGCGCCTCAAACAACCAAGCTTGCGTGTCATGAACCTCTTCACCTGTATTAGGTGCCAGTTGACCTTGGTAAGCCACTGCCGTTTGTGCGCGTCGCTGCAATAAATACTGGCTAATCGTCGTAGACCAGTTATTAGCAGCATCTGTGCTAGTAGCGTTTATACCACCGCTATTTGCTTTCTGTTGCTGTATCACACTGTTTATACTTTTAACATCACTCATCGTTTATCCGTTTTTATCGTTATTTTAGTATTTTCATTTGCTAGGCACTTGGGCTACCAAACATCTCGTCCAATGCTTTAACCAGCTCAAACGGTATCTGCCATTGGATACGTCCATAGTTCTGCGCACCTTTTGAGTCGATACCACGCAAAAACACATATTCTACGGCACCTAAATATTGCGTCTCATTACCTTCATAATTAGGTAGACGCAAGCGCAAAAATCGATGGAGTGCCACCTGATAGATAGCGGCTTGTAACCAGTAGCCTGCTTTATTCATAGCAGCGCTTAGACCTTCATCATTATAGTTGCTTAGGCTATCTCCTAAATAGTTACTTTTATAATCAACCACATAGTACTTGCCAGCACATTCATATACGAGATCAATCTCACCGCGTAGGTAACGATAAATATAATTAGAATACTGGGTGGTCAGCTCAATATGCTTTTCTGGTTCATCGGGTAAATACTGGCTAAAAACACGGTTAATATGCTCTGGTGTGAAGTCTTCTGACAATCCCATGTTAAAACCAAGCTCCGCAATACGCTGCTTAACCGGTATGTCCTGTAAAGGCTGACCAGATGCCAATAACGGTGCGGCTAATACGTCTGCCACCCATGCCATCAACTCATTATGAGCGACACCTAGCTGGTTAGCCTCAGCTGATTCAATAGTCTCTGTATCCAGCTCTGAAGGCGATTCGAAAGGAATTGCTTTGTTTTGCTGTAAGCGCTGTTGAGAGGTGGCGCTAGCATAGCTAATTGGCAGCTGATATTGACGAATGCTTTGATCAATGATGGCTGACCATTTACTACTGTCTGTAAAATCTATTTTTTCAAAAATCTCATGCAAAAACGTACCAGCATTGGCACCTTTTACAAAACGAAAACGAATATCATCGTTGGTGATTGAGGTGATTGAATTGCTGCTATTGCTACTCTCGTCATTTTGCATATCTTGTTGATTTTCAATTCTACTTAGAGTTTTAGCAGACAGATTGATACTATCTGTCAAATCTAAATCATCTTCTACCCCATCATCAAAAACAGCCAACGCTTTACTTTGTTCGCTCAGCTGACGCGATAATGCGGTAAAACTGGTTTTAGCCCAGCCTTTAAACGAGTTTCGTTGTATTTGCGCGTAGGCATGTTGATAGTCGATACGTAGTGCGGTATCAGAAGTAGAGATAGACTCAGTATTATCAATTCCTTGGGAAGTCTTACTCGTATTAATAACTGCTTCAGCGCTTAGGTCAATTGCAGCATATTCTAGCCAGCCTATATAAGGCTGTAATCGCTCTGGCAATGCAAACTTTTGGTCCGAGCAGCTTAGCCACTTTAAGACAGGCTTATATTCGAAGCCTGTCTTAGTTTTAGTATCCGCTAATACAATATATAGCTGCTCACTTGCGCGAGTAAAGGCAACGTAGCCAAGTCGTCTGAGTTCTTCATAGTTTTCCGTCGTTTCAAATTGTGCATAATAGTCTGTGGCTGTTTCGCCTTTAGCCGATTTACTATGCGGCTTGCCTTTACTGGCCGATAGGCGACGCTCCGTCTTATTGTCATCAATATCATGGTTATATAGAAATAGATTATGGTCGCTACGACCGCCTGCTTTGGGACTAGCGCTATCCATACCAACGACATAGACAATCGGGAATTCTAGACCTTTGGATTTATGAATAGTCATCAGCTGTACACCTGACTCTGTTGGTAGCGGTTGCTGCTGCGCCCACTCAGGCGTACGGCTACTATTTATATTTTTCTTATACCATGCCAACAGCTCATGCTCGCCGACATGCATACCGTGTTGTGCCAAAATATCGAGCAGGTGACGCAAATCCATCAAATAGCGCGCACCATCTTCTAAATCAGCAAGACCCACCCAAACGTTTTGGCTCTTTGCTTGTTGACCATATTGCTTAGAGTTTCGGCTCACCATAGGGTTACGACCAAACAGATAGTGCAGCGCTGACAAAATACCATTGTGCTGCCAATACGCGGAGGCGGTCTTTAAATACAGTAGGAAGTTTTGATAGCGCTGTTTTAGCGCTGCTTGCTCGGTATCCTCATAACCGTGCTCTATACCCGATTGGTCAGAATTGTCTTCATCCTCATCTAGCATCAGCGCTTGTACATCAGTAAGGCTCAACTGATAAAAATTGCTGGTCAACACACGATTAACGATGTCACGCCGATGTGGTCGTAGCATCGCCTCTAATAAAGCTGCCAAGTCAGCGGCGATAGGCGTATCAAAGACGTTTTTTTCTGCGGTTTCAAGTGTCGGCACACCAAGCTTACTGAGCATATCCTCAACTTGCTTGAGCTCCTTCTTACGTCGACCCAGTACCCCAATATCGTTTGGTTTGATGGGACGACCTTCGATAGTTTGCTGACTTGCCAGCAGTGCCGCTATATGTAGAGCGGTTAGCTCGCAAGCATTATACTTAGCTTGTTTATCATAAGGCAGGTGAATCACACTGACAGGACTACTCGATAAAACAGCAGCATTGTCTGGCTGCTCTTTCGTTTGGTGTTCTATTTCGTCCTCTACTGGCAGTTGCCATGAAAGGCGAGCGTTGGTATTTGCCGCCGTTATATGCTGGTAATAGATACTCTTACCCAGCTGCGCCAATTGGTTAGCCTGATCTACACCAAAGTCTTGTGAGTCTGATACCGGACTCGGTCTACCAAACCAGTGGTTCAATGCGGTAATCAAGCGCTCATTAGAGCGTCGATTGACATCAAGGCTCATAATCTGGCTTTTATCGAACTTAGCTTTCATGGCATTATAATTGGCGACATCTCCACCGCGAAAGCCATAAATCGCTTGTTTAGGATCGCCTACTAACAGTAGAAAACCGCGATTACGATTTTGGTTGTCGTTATCGGTATTTTTGGCCAGATAAATGCGCTCAATCATACGCGCCTGTTCACCATTGATATCTTGTGACTCATCAATCAATGCCACCGGATAATGATGGCGAATATAACGCGCCAGCCGCTCACCTTGTTTGCCTGATAAAGCTTGATTTAAGCGCACCATTTGCAAGGCAAAAGTAGTCTCGCGCCGTGCTTCTAATATTGATGGCAGTTTTTGCCGTACTTTTAGCGCGATATCACGGTTTAAATTTTCAACCAATGATTTTAAATATAAATTAATCTGTTCGGTATAATTGCGTAATGATGCTAATAATTGTATACCTTTAAAATTAGCAAGAATTTGGCGCTGTTCATCAAATTTCTTTTTGAAAAGATTTCCGCCATTTTCTTCACTCAGAAAAACATCAGACACTAAACCATAAAAACTTTCAGAATCAGCATCTAAATTCGCGAAAAAAGCACCTTCATATTGGCCAATCAATCTCTGAATAGTAACAATAGAGCATATGGTTTTACCAAATTTACCGCCTTTTTTTAGCCCTTTTTCAATACCGAACTCTATATCAAAATACGGCTCTAACTCTTTTAAATCACAATTTTTAAAATTATCTAATGCCTGCTGATAAGCCACAAAGTCTATCTCCTCACCCATCTCAACATTTTCAATCGGTGTCGAGATAAACTGGAGTGACTTTTGGGCGACACCAATATGATCGGCAGGTGACGTTAGCTTCTTAGTATGCTGTAGTAGCTGATAAGTCTCAGGCTGCTGGTTATACAGGTAGCTATGATGCGCGCGTACCGCATCATGGATGATACTTTCTATCACTATCTGTTCTTGATCGCTGATTTGTATGCCTTGCTGATGGCCAGTCTCGGCACTGTATTCAGACAGCCACTTTTGTGACAAGCTATCTAGTGTACCCACGAACAGCTTATCCAGCGTGGTCAACACCAGAGCGCAGCGCCTAAGCGCATCAGCCAACGGGTAATCTTCGGTATGATCTAATAAGAATTCGAGCAAATAGCGGTTGATAGGATCGTCCATAAGATCCTTATTACCTGAGAGCGCAGCCTGATTGTTAAGCCACTCCAGCCGTTTTTGCTTCTGCTCTGCACTTATTTTTTTATTAGAATCATTAGCTAGCTTAGAGTTTTCATCACTTTGCTCTGTCTTTTCTCTAGTTTTTTTGATGCTTTT